>JAQUTN010000021.1 GCA_028694375.1 Bacteroidales bacterium | reverse complement strand
CGAATGAAGTAATTAGGTGTAGGGGCTCCGGTTAAATCATCAATCCAGTAAGGGCTTTTGTTGGGCATTTTACGCAAAGCTTCGGCTCTGACGGCAGTGGTCCAGTTGTCTTCCTTGTCGGTGTCGGAATAAGTAAAATCGGCATCAACTCGCAATTTGTCAGAAAAGCTGTAGCCTATGTTCAGGCTCGAAGTCACCCTTTGCAGCGAAGTGCCCAGAGTGGTTCCACCCTCGTTCAGATAAGATAGCGAAAAACGGTATGTGGCTTTATCGCCACCTCCCGACATGGAAAAACTATTGTCGGAGATAGTGGCGTTTTTCTTTACGTACGACAACCAGTCGGTGTCGGCATTGTATTCGTCAAAATACCTCCAATCGGGATTGTAATTGATTTCGGGTGTATCAAAAAGCAACTCCAGCAAAGAAGAAGAATTGGCAATACCCTGGGCATTGGCGGTATTCCAGATAGCATCCTGAATAAAGGCCACGTATTCATCGCCATCCAGCATAGGAATGGGATCGGGTTCTACTTTGGCAGTAAATTTTGAGGAGAGTGAAAAACGGGTTTTGCCTTTGCTGCCTTTTTTGGTGGTAATCAACAAGACTCCGTTGGCACCACTGGTGCCATAAACCGAAGTGGAGGCAGCATCTTTGAGTACTTCTATACTTTCGATGTCGTGGGGATTGAGGTTGAGCATGTCTGCGTAATCCTCATTATTGGCCGTGGCAAAGTCGAAGTTGTCATCAATATCGGTAGTATAAGGAACTCCGTTGATAACGATCAGGGGATCGGAATTGGAATTCAAAGTGGCCGTTCCGCGGATACGGATGGCACTTTTGGCTCCGGGATCACCGCCTGCCACGATATCCACCCCGCTCATACGTCCCTGCAGGGCTTCCTCTACCGAAGTTACCGGCAAGGATTCAATAAAATCCTCCATTTTGATACTTTGAGAGGCAAAGGTCTGCTCCCGGGTAGTAATTCCCAATTCATTCTTTTCGACTTTTTCCCTGGCAATCACCATTTCGGCCAGCATCAAGGCTTCTTCCTGCAAGGTAACATCCAGTGTTTTCTGGCCGGTATAATCAAATCTTTGAGTCTTCATACCGATAAAAGAAAATTCTATCCTCAGTTTACCGTTCACCATGGGAATTCGGATAGAATACTCTCCGTTTTGATTGGTAGTGGTGCCATTCAATAAACGATTTTGTTCGTTCACTACCATTACGTTCACACCGGGAAAAACAAGTTTATCGTTGCCCGACAATTCGTAAACCTTGCCCGTGACGTAGTCCTGTGCATGAAGCAGACTGGTGGCTGCCAGCAGGAAAACGATCAGCGTATAATATATTTTTTTTGTCATAACGGAATTTTTCTAGCCGGGTTTATAATACCTCTTTAATAAAATGAACACAGGCATCATCATAGATGAAGGGGAAATAGTGATAGTCTTCGACCACATCAACCCTTGCTCCAACAGGATTTCCGTCGTTATCCAGTTCCTGTACGCTCAGCTTGCCTCCGGCATCGCTCACGTCCATTTTGGTCGTGATGGTCACCACCTTGCCCCCCTCTAAAGGCTCATCATAACTCTGCAAGGTCGGCAAGCCCCCTTCGGTGTTTTCTTCCCAGCCTATATAAGGATAATTCGAAATAACCGCGGTGCTCATCGGGATAAAATACTTCAAGAGGTAATATTGCAATGAATCGGCGTTGGTTACTGTGCATTTGCCAAAATAGTCTGCATCGTCCACGCTGGCGCTACCACTGATAATGCCGGGCAGCCGGTCCTCTTGTACGGCTTGCCTGATGGCAGCAGTGGAAGGAACAAACATCAGACAGCTTTCCACTACCGGCAAAACCGATTGGGAATCAAAATCGAGCAAGCCGGCCAACTCCAGCAACTGCACAAAGCCATGATAAATGGTCGCAGTATTACTTCTGTTTCCGATCATCATAGGGACGAATTTGGAATAAATGGCATTCTCCATTGAACCTTCAAACAAATATGGAGCCGCCTCGTTCTGATAGGCATAAGTCTTGCCATTGGTCCAGCCATCCCTGAAGCTCAACTCCTGCAGATCACAAAAGATCTGGTCTTCGGTAAGGGCAGGATTATAGAGCAATTCTGAAAACTTAATACTGTTGGTAATTTTGCCGTCTTTCATATACCAATAGAGATACATTCCCGGCGACAATGTCCGAAAAACATGATTGCCCGTTCCCGCATCCGTCAACAGATCCTGATAGGAGCCTGTTATGCCGTCTTTGCTGAGGACATGAGCATAAACGTAATTTTGTTGGGAAGAATTGGAGACTTTGTTGGATCCCCTGTATAAGACTTCATCAACCTGAGTGATTCCATCCTGATTCATCAGCTCATTCGAGGGATAAAGCATAAAATAACTGGTTTCGTCCGAACAGAGGGTAAGAATCAGATCGGCAGTATTGAGCATTTTCAGAAAATAGCTGTATTTTTTGTATTGAAAAGCCGGCCCGGTCACCGAACCGAACATAGCAGGAGGCGTGAGTTCGCTGCAGCCGTAAAAAGATCCGTTGACACAAATTTTGCGATTGGCCTGGGGAATCTGGTCAACATCAAACTTAATTATAGTACCGTAACTGTTTTCGATCAGGCCTTTGGTGATTTCCTCGGGGAAAACTACCGACGCAGAATACACACTGTTGTACAACAAATATTCAATTGATTCCCTGCTCACTTCGTTAAGTGAATCGTAACCGCCGACTTCCCAGTATTCATTGAAAAAACTCCTGAAAGCCTCGTTGTTGGGAGCAAACACACTGTATGAAGCAAAAGAGAGATCCGAAACCTTTTTGTAATCGGTTACCGGCCACTCGCAGGCTATACTGGGCAAAGGAGAGCTGTGATAATGCTGATAGAGCTCTGTTCCTTTTCCGTACTCCAGCGTAAGGTTTTCGTCCAGTTGATAATACTGGTATTTATCGTATAATTCCAGAAAGTCTGAATATTCCTCGTTGGAAGCAAGTTCGGTATATATGGTTTCCAAGGGTTTAAGCACTTTATCAACCAGATAAACGTAACCGTTGTCGGCCAAAACTGAATATTCGGTTACAGCAGCATTGGAAACATTGAAACCGGCGTTGTCGCCCCAGAGGGTGGAGGGGAAAAAATATTCGTAGTTGTATCTGGCATCTATTTGTTTAGTTTGAAACATCCGGTACGAAAACACGGGCAAAAAACGTTCCATGTGATACACACTGACTTCAGCACCGGCCGTGTCTATTTCGAGACTTAAACCGTCCTGACTTTTGGTACGATGTTTATAATACAAACCCGCATTGATCAATTTCTCGTCTTTGGTAGCGCCATCGCCTTCATTGGGCCTAAAATTGATCAGTTTTTCTTTGTCAAAGGCATAATATAAGATATGAAAGCCTATAAGTTTTTTCAATTCGGCCATTGGTAATTCTTCGATACTTTTACCCTCGTAATTTTCTTCCAGGTAAGCATTGAACACACTGTCGGCGGGAGCCATAACAGTGAGAATACTTTTGCCGTTCACTATAGATTTGAAGCCGGCCAGTTCAATTCCTTTAAGAAAAACCGAATAATCCCCTCTTTCCTGCAACACTTCGTATATACTACCCTTGAGCCAGTCGGGCTCCTGGTAATAGATATCCATTTTGTCCTGGCAGGCATAGGTACTCATCAGTAAAAGCAATAGGAGCGGGAACAACTTCCGTATACGGAGATTGAATTTCATAGTATTGATATTACGATTATTAAAGGTCATAAGAAAAAATGTACAAAACAGCACAAATATATAAAAAAAGCCACAAACTGGCGGCTTAAAATGCTAAATAGCACTAATATGTTTTAACAACTAAGGCTTAATTTACGACGACAATTTTGCATACGACCCCCTTTTCTCCCTGATTATCTGCGGCAAAAACAAGATAAACCCCACTGGAGACTCTTTGTCCCCGGACATTGTTTCCATCCCAGCCAAACTGGCCACCCAGAGAATAACCAGAGACAATTAAATTACCACTCAAATCGGTAATTCTTACCTGGGAATTCTCCGTCAGGCCTTTCACCGTGATTTTACCTCGGTAGCCGGGATGTACAGGATTGGGAAAAGCATAAACTTCGCTGTAATCGGGAGAGGCAGGCAAGGCATCGCTGCGGTAAGAGACCAGGCCTCCGGCTGTACCTATAAAGACTTCGCCACTTTGAGGATGAATGGCAACAGACCAGACCTCGTCCGACGGCAGGGGACTGTTTTCTTCGGTAAAATGATGTATAGTTTCCGTACCGTCGGCCGACAAAAGGTAAAGACCGTCACTTCGGGTGCCCATCCATTTTCGGTTGGCCCCGTCCACGGCAATACAGTAGACCCTGCTGTTACCCAGCAGGTAATCGGCTTCGTTGGTGCCGTCGTCGCGGGGAATCTTGACCCGGTAAAACACAGGGCTTTCATCAAAAATACTCTGGTACGAGGCCAACATCAGAGGCCCCATGTTGGTACCAATCCAAAGTCGGTTGTTGAGATCCTCCACGATACAATGCACAGTGAACACATTCAGGTTAATCCCGTCCTGATCGGTAAATGACGAAATCCAGCGGCTTTGGTCGTCCGAAATATCCTCTATGCTGCTCTTGTAATCCAGCACAAAAATTCCGCTGCCCTCCCGTTCGGAATTTATCCAGACCATATTGTTCTGTGTGAAAAGGATATTGTTCAATGTGGGAGAGGGTTTTAAATTGGCATAACGGGGCGAAAACCACTCACCGCTTTCTCTCAGTAAAATATGCAAACCACCGGAACCTGTTTCCTGATATGCCGGATAAGCCGAGTTGAGTACCCAGAGATTGCCCTGAGCATCGTAAACAGCTCCGTCAACTCGGATGTAACGATAGGGCAAACCAGCCCAGGCCGGCAAAAAGGGGCTGTTACCGTAAGTATGCAAACTATCCAGCTTGCCTCCTCTGAATTCATAAAGGCCTTCACCCCAGGAAGTGGCAAAAATATGCCCTTCATCTGCAGGATCTACTGCTATATTTAAAATATCTGTAAAGGGATAACCTGTCCGGGCTTCTATGCTGTCGCGATTAATAAGCGAGCTCCAGCTGTTGTCCCGAAAACGCATAAGGTCGCCGGTAAAACGATAACGGTCGCCCCAGCGTCCGCCGCTGGACACATACAAGTCATTGTTGCGAAAATGCAAATTCCAGGCAGTGTCCACGCCCGGGCCATTGGGAAGGATCTTGCTGTTGCTGACAATATAAGCCTCAGCCTCCGGGTAATAACGCCATTCCAGCAGGCCCTCTCTGCCGGCTGTAGTGTAAATGCGATTATTCTTTTCATCCAGGGCAATTCCATACATTCGCTTAAGCCCGGCCTGCATTTGAGCATCGTATTCATACAGTGAATATTCGCCCGATACATCACTGTCGTGAAGAGTCAACAGGCTGTTGTCCGCTGCAAACACCATAGGCAGTTCTGTGGTCAGAGCAAGTAAATTATCGCCCTGTGCTGATATTTCCTTTACAGCGGCACTTAAATAAAAAGCTTTCCAATCTCCATCGTAGCGATAAATGCCTTCGCCGGCGACCAAAGCATATAGGGAATCTTTGCGTGAAACAAGTTGTGCTGCAGCTTTGCCCGTTATAAAATTCAGGGCTGTCCAGTTTTGGCTGTCCGACAAATTGTCATTGGCATTACCTCTATAAATACCTTGTTCGGTGAGCATGTAGTACTCCTCGCCCAAGCGGGCAAAATCGAGTACCGCCGTATAGTTTACTGTGGCAGTTCGCAGGTTGTAAGTTTCGAGTATTTCCTGTCTGTGTACATCAATGATAAGGACACCTACGCCTGTGCACAAATAGGCATATCTCCCATTCATACGCAGTTGGTAGATGCTTTTGTCGGCTGGCAGGCTTTTTTCTTTGTAATCCGGCAGATTGATTACCCTGTCGTCTTCCAGAATATCCATATCGCCGTCGGTATATACCACCAGCAAACAATCGCTGAAATCGTTTTGGGCAATGTATTGTACCTGGCCACCACTGAGTCCGTTCAAAATGGAATATTCTTCGATAAAACGGTCTTGAGGCGAATAGGAGAACAAATGATTATTGGCCACAACATACACTTTGCCCGACGCACAGGCTACCTGAGTGGCATTCCGGTACGAAAAATGGTTACGCCACTCCCCAACGGGCGGCTGGGCCGCAGCTTTAAAGCACAGCAGGCCGGCAAGTCCGGACAGTAGTAACACACAGAGCCATTTTTTCATCACAAGCAATAACCGCTAATAAGGCCTAAATATTGTGCAGGCCCGGGTTTTATCTTAATTTTTTTTGTACACTTCCAGGAACAATGCCATTTTTCGCACAGCAGCAGCGCGGTGGCTGATCCGGTTTTTTTGTTCCGGTTCCAGCTGGGCAAAACTCTGTTCGTAACCCTCGGGGCGAAACAAGGGATCGTAACCGAAACCTTTGCTGCCAGCTTTTTGCCTTAGGATCTCCCCCTTGACTTCTCCTTCGAAAAGGTATTCCCGGCCGTCGAGCAACAAAGCTACTACCGTTCTGAAACGAGCTTTGCGATTGACTTTACCCTCCAATTCGAGCAATAACTTATCCATGTTATCATCAAAATTACAGGCAGGGCCTGCATAACGGGCCGAATACACTCCGGGGGCTCCGTTCAGGGCTTCCACTTCAAGACCGGTATCGTCGGCAAAGCAATCCAGACCATATTTTTCACGCACAAAACGGGCCTTTTGTAAAGCGTTGCCCTGCAGGCTGTCCTGAGTTTCGGGAATATCTTCGTTGCAATTCAAGTCCTCCAAATCAATCAACTCGACGGAATTTCCCAGAATATCAGCCACTTCCTGCTTCTTGTGCTTGTTATGGCTGGCAAATACAATTTTCAACATAAAAAGACTTATTTGATGCTTGCCGAAATTTCAAGCATTCTTTGAATAGACTTGAGGGCTTGTCGACGCAAATGCTCTTCAACCAAAACCTCAGGTTGCTCGTTGCGAAGACAAAGATAAAGCTTTTCCAGCGTATGCATGCGCATAAAAGCGCATTCGTTGCAGGCACAGGAAGCATCGTCCGGCGGTGCAGGTATAAATTTTTTAGCGGGGCTTTTCCGGGACATTTCAAACAACACACCAGGCTCCGTGGCCACAATAAACTCCTCGGCTCCGGCTTTTTGCACATAAGCAATCAGAGCCGAGGTAGAGCCAATAAAATCGGAGACACTTAACAAGACTTGTTTACACTCTGGGTGCGCAATTATCTCAGCTTGAGGATGTTGTTTTTTTAGCTCCAGTATCTTTTGCAACGAAAATTGTTCATGCACATGGCAAGCTCCGTCCCAGATAAGCATGTCGCGTCCGCTCAAACTTTTTATGTAATTGCCCAGATTACGGTCAGGTCCAAAGATGATTTTCTCGTCTTTGGGCAGACTGTTTATGATTTGCAGAGCATTGCTGGAAGTAACTACGATATCAGTGAGAGCTTTGACAGCTGCCGAGGTATTGACGTAACTGATTACCGTATGATCGGGATGGGCCTTGACAAAAGCTTCAAATTCATCGGCTGGACAACTGTCGGCTAACGAACAGCCTGCTTCTGCATCGGGAATAAGGACCTTTTTTTCGGGTGAAATAATTTTGGCTGTCTCTGCCATAAAATGTACCCCGCAGAGCACAATAATATCAGCCTCTGTTTTGGCTGCCTGCTGTGCCAGGGCTAAACTATCTCCTACAAAATCGGCTATTTCCTGAATTTCATCTATCTGATAATAATGCGCCATAATCACTGCATTCTTCTCAGATCTAAGTCTCTCTATTTCTGATTTTAACACTTCTTTGTCCATAATCGGCCTTTTTACAGCGACAAAAATATAAAATTAAAACGTACCTTTGTTGCGTTTTTTTCAGTATTAGTTATGATTGTAACGGTTAAAGAATTGGACAGGGCTGTCATTCGCTTCACAGGCGATTCGGGAGACGGCATGCAACTTACAGGGACTTTGTTCTCTACCCTGTCTGCAGTTTTCGGGAACGAAATCTCCACTTTCCCCGATTATCCCGCCGAAATCAGGGCTCCTCAGGGCACTCTGAGCGGAGTGTCGGGTTATCAGGTACACATCGGCAACAAAGTGTATACACCCGGCGACAAGGCCGATGTCTTGGTTGCCATGAATCCGGCAGCCCTAAAAGTCAATGTAAAAAACATCAAAAAAGATGCTGTTGTTTTGATTGATGCCGATGCCTTTGACGAAAACGGCTTAAAAAAGGCCTTGTACAAAACAGAAGATCCCATCGAAGAGCTCCGTCTGGGATCGGCTCAGATAGTCTCTGTACCCATTTCCACCCTTGTAAAAGAAAGTCTGGCCGACAGCGGTATGGGCAACAAAGACATATTGCGCAGCAAAAATATGTTTGCACTGGGGCTAATATGCTGGCTGTTCAACAAACCCATCGAAGAGGCCATACATTTGCTCAATCGCAAATTCGGCAAAAAACCAGGCGTGTTACAAGCCAACATTAAAGTAATTACCGACGGATTCAATTACGGGCACAACATTCATGCTTCTGTATCCACCTACAATATTCAGCCCACCGAAATGCCCAAAGGCATTTATACCGACGTCAAAGGCAACGAAGCCACGGCATGGGGGCTGATTGCCGCAGCTCAACAAGCCGGGCTGCAATTGTTTTTGGGCAGCTACCCCATTACTCCGGCTTCGGAAATCCTGCAGGAACTTTCTGCACGCAAAGATTTGGGAGTCATTACCGTACAGGCCGAAGACGAAATTGCCGGAATATGTACCGCCATCGGTGCTTCTTTTGCCGGCAACCTGGCCGCCACCTCTACTTCCGGCCCCGGTCTGGCTTTAAAAGCCGAGGGCATCAACCTGGCTGTCATGGCCGAATTGCCCCTGGTCATTGTTGATGTACAACGAGGAGGACCTTCTACCGGACTGCCCACCAAAACCGAACAATCCGATTTACTGCAAGCCCTCTACGGCCGCAATGGAGAGTCACCCCTGGTAGTACTGGCAGCCAGTACTCCTTCCAATTGTTTTGATTTTGCTTACATGGCCTCCAAACTGGCTCTGGAACACATGACTCCGGTTATTTTACTGACAGACGGATTTCTGGCCAATGGTTCATCGGCCTGGAGGTTGCCGGACCTCAGCCAATTCCCGGCTATTCATCCGCCTTTTGTTCACAAAGAGATGCAAGACAAATGGGCTCCTTATTTACGCAACGAAGAAGGTTCGCGCTATTGGGCTATTCCCGGCATGGAGGGTTTTGCGCACCGTATAGGCGGACTCGAAAAGGATTCCCGTACCGGAGCCATTTCTACCGATCCTGCCAATCACCAATTGATGACCGATTTACGCCAACAAAAAATTGACAATATTGCCACAGTTATTCCTCCTCTGCAACTGAGTGGAGACAGTCAGGCCGAACTGCTGGTAGTGAGCTGGGGAGGCACTTACGGCCATTTATATTCTGCCGTGCAACAATTCAACGAGCAGGGCAAAAAAGCAGCATTGGCTCATTTTAACTACATCAATCCCTTGCCAGCCAACACAGAAGAAGTCCTGAACAAATTCAAGAAAATTGTGGTCTGCGAGCTCAACTCCGGACAGTTTGCTTCTTACCTGCGCTCCAAGCTGAAACTCAAGGGAGAAGTTCTTCAATACAACAAGGTGCAGGGACAACCCTTCACCGTCGAAGAACTCATCCAGCATTTTACAGCCATCTATTAACCAGTACATCATGCAAACATCCTATACAATCAACGATTTCAAAAGCGACCAATACGTAAGATGGTGTCCGGGCTGCGG
The DNA here is from genome assembly GCA_028694375.1 of Bacteroidales bacterium. Classification (GTDB taxonomy): domain Bacteria; phylum Bacteroidota; class Bacteroidia; order Bacteroidales; family UBA1402; genus UBA1402. Next base: position 9,955 of record JAQUTN010000021.1, on the reverse strand, counting down.
CAACCACGCTGTGTTGAACTCCATACAGAAAGCCATGTCGGAAATAGGTATTTCTCCCGACAATACAGCTGTTATTTCGGGTATCGGCTGCTCTTCGCGCCTGCCCTATTACGTCAACACCTACGGTTTTCATACCATACACGGCCGGGCTTCGGCTATAGCTACCGGAGTCAAGGTGGCCAATCCCAAACTGGCTGTCTGGCAAATCACCGGCGACGGAGACTGCCTGGCTATCGGAGGCAATCATTTTATTCATACTGTCCGCAGAAACGTCGACATCAACATTGTGCTGATGAACAACGGCATTTACGGGCTGACCAAAGGGCAATACGCTCCCACCTCCAAACGAGGCTTTGTATCCAAATCCTCCCCTTACGGCACCGTTGAAGACCCCTTTAATGCAGCCGATCTTTGCTTTGGAGCCGGCGGGCAGTTTTTTGCCCGTATTATGGACGTTGACCTCAAGAATTCACAGGAAGTCATGAAGCAAGCCGCTCAACATCAAGGTTGTTCGGTAGTAGAAGCGCTGGTCAATTGCATCATATTCAACGACGGTACCCACAAAGACATTAGTGCCAAAGATGTTCGCGACGACCACACCATTTTCCTGCGTCACGGCGAACGCATGATTTTCGGTAAGGATCGTGACAAAGGCCTGATTGTTGACGGTTTCAAACTCAAGGTTGTAAAATTGGGCGAAAACGGCATCAGCGAAAAGGACATCCTGATTCACGATGCCAAATGCCAGGACAAGACCCTGCACTTCAAGCTCGGACATATGAAAGGGCCCGAATTTCCTATGGCCCTGGGCATTATCCGCGATGCCGAGGCCCCGGTCTACGACCAGGATGTATATGCTCAGCTTAATGAAGTCAAACCTAAACATAATTATAAATCGCTGAACGAATTTTTCATGAGTCTGGAGACTTGGGAAATCAAATGAAACTGCAACGACTTTGCCTGATCGGTTTATGTTTCTGGTGTTTTAACCTGAAGTCAGAACAACCCGAAACTTACACGCCCTATGGGCTGCAAAACAATATGCCTTTGTTTTACCAACAGGCCAAAGAAGCATTAACTTTTCCCCTGGCCTGGGAACAGCAGGGAAACTCAAAACAACTTCAGCAAAAAAAACGCTACATAAAGTGGCAAAAACAAGCCCGGCAAGTACTTTTCGACTGCATGGGGCCTGTCCCGCCTCCGGCCGATAATTTCGACCTTCTGGTGCTGGATCAGGAAAAAAGGGAGGGCTACGAGGGTGGACGGCCTTATCAGGCTCAAAAAATACTTTTAAATATTACCTCCTTTGAACGCATTCCGGCCTACCTCCTCATTCCCGATGGAGAAGGTCCCTTCCCGGCCGTCGTTATGTTACACGATCACGGAGCAAAATTTTCCATAGGCAAGGAAAAAATGATTAAACCCATTAACCCTTCACCTGCTATGGAAAAAGAATGTAATGAATGGTCGGTTCAGTGTTACGACGGCTTGTATACTGGCGATTATTTTGCATCTCAGGGTTATGTAGTCTTGGCTATCGACGCCTTGTTCTGGTCGGAACGTGGCTCGGTTGAAGGCCACGACTACAACCGGCAACAGGCACTGGCCTCCAATATGTTTCAACTGGGCAGAACCTGGTGCGGACATATTACCAACGACGACATACAAAGCGTGGAATTTTTAAGCAGCTTGTCCTGTGTCGATGCCGGACGTATAGCCGCCCTGGGTTTTTCGATGGGTGCCCACCGGGCCTGGATGCTGGCAGCCGCCAGCGACAAAATCAGTGCAGCCGTAGCCGTTTGCTGGATGAACACCACCGAACAACTTATGACGCTGAGCAACAACCAAAACAAAGGAGGCAGTGCCTATTCTATGTTGCTGCCCGAAATCAGGAATTACCTGGATTACCCACACGTGGCCTCCATTGCCTGCCCCAAACCCCTGTATTTCATAAACGGCAGCCGCGACAAGCTCTTCCCGCTGCAAGGTTGCCTGGATGCTTTCGAAACTATGCGCCGGGTCTGGGAAAGCCAAGAGGCCGGAGATCGGCTAAGGACTGAGATCTGGGATTCACCTCATTTTTTTAGCCGGGCCATGCAAGAACAAAGCTTGCAGTTTTTGGACAAAGTCCTGCAAAGACCTTGAAAAGAGTCACATCCTTAGAATAACAATTATTTCTCCGGATAAACAAGCACCTGCAGCAAAGAATCTGCCGGATCTATTGAAACATGAAACACAAAGTCATTATTATTGGAGCAGGAGTAGCCGGTCTGGCTACAGCCATAGCCCTGGCCCGGGAGGGTTACAAAGTAAGTATTTTCGAAAAAAATCCCGAAGCCGGAGGGCGCTGCGGAGTTATGCGTCGCGACGGACACCGCTTCGACCTGGGTGCCACCATTTTTCTGATGCCCGGCATTTACCGCGAAGTTTTCGATTACCTTGGTTTGTCGCTCGACAAGGATTTGCCCGGTACTGCGCTTCCCGACATTTACAGGCTGTTCTACAACGAAAAAGACTTCCTTGATTTTAGCACCAACGAAGCCTATTTTAAACAACAATTGGAAAAATTCGAAGCCGGCAGTTTTGAACGCGCTCAACAATACCTTGCCACCGGCTACAAAATGTATCTGCTTGCCTTGAAGCATTTACTGGGAAGAAATTTCTATCGGCTGTTTGAATTTGTCAACCTGAAAAACCTCAGACTGCTGGCTAAACTCAAAATCCATCTTAACCATCAGTCGTATACGGCTCGTTTTTTCGAACATCCCTACCTCAAAACCGCTTTCACTTTTCAGAATATTTACGTCGGTCAAAACCCGCTCAAAGCTCCTGCCCTGTTTTCGATGCTGCCCGCCGCAGAACTCAACGAAGGTTCACTCTTCCCGATTGGAGGCATGCATCGTATAGTAGAAGTATTGCAGGAAAAAGCCCTGAATCTGGGTGTGGATATCCACTGCAATTGCGAAGTACAAAGCATCTTAACAGGCAAAAATTGCGCAAAGGGTGTACTGCTCGAAGATCAATCGATACACGAAGCAGACATCGTTGTGGCCAATGCCGACCTGCCTTATGTATATAAAGAATTGCTGCCTTCCAGCCGAAAATCAAAACAACTGGAACGAAAATCCTATTCCTGTTCAGCCATTGTTTTTCATTGGGGACTGGACAAACAATATTCGCAACTGGGGCATCACAATGTACTGCTGTCGACCGATTACAAAAAGGGTCTGGAAGCCATTTTTAAACACAACAGCATGAGCAGCGAACCCAGTTTCTACGTTCACGCACCCGCACAAACCGATCCCACTGCCGCTCCCCGGGGACAAGAAAGCATGACCGTCATCATTCCCGTCGGCCACCTGGACGATTCCAACCGGGACTGCTGGCAGCAATTGAAGCAAAACGGACGTAATTATGTCATAGACAGGCTCAAAAAGCAAGGGCTCACAGATATTGAACAACACATCAAATTTGAAATCTGCTTTCTGCCCCCAACCTGGCAATCTGTTTTGAATGTTTGCAAAGGATCGGTCTTTGGCAGCATCAACCACAATATACTGCAGATGGGTTATTTCAGACCACACAACAAACACACCCGCTACAAGAATCTCTATTTTGCCGGTGGCAGCACACATCCCGGAAACGGAGTCCCTTTAGTGTTGCTCTCTGCCAAACTTTGCTCTCTACGTATTTTGAACGATTTTAAATAAACCACAGCCATGGATGCCCTGAAGAACCACTTTATTGCACGCTGCAACTCCCTGGATTTTGAACACATTACAGATCATCCCAATATACTGATTGCCGCAGCTTTTTGGGAAGAAGAACGCTATCAGGCGGCAATTACCTGTTATAAAATGATGCGTACCATCGATGATTTGGTGGATAATTACAAATCGGAACACCCCATTATTACTCTGCAGGAAAAAGAACAATTAATGACTGAGGTCAATAAATGGTTGGGCGAAATCGAAGAACAAAGCTCGGATAACGCTATGGTTCAGGAGGTCTCGCAAACCTTCCAAAGATTCGGCATTCCGGTTTGGACCATGAGGGCTTTTGCCCAGGCTATGATTTACGACATTAAGCACGACGGATTTCCCAGTCTGCAAACTTTTTTGACCTATGCCGAAGGGGCTTCAGTTGCACCGGCCTCCATTTTTGTACACCTGGCAGGTTTGAGAAAAAAAGACAACATTTACCTGCCGCCTTTGTTTGACGTACGCGAGGCTGCAAATTCCTGTGCCGTTTTCAGCTACCTGGTACATATTATGCGAGATTTCATCAAAGACCAGCGCAACAATCTGATGTATTATGCCGACGATTTAATGCAAAAACACGGCCTCAACCGCGACATGCTTCAACAAATGTCCCATGGAGATCCTCTTTGTCAGGGCTTTCGCAACATGATGGCCGATTATTGTGAAATAGCCGAACAATATCGCATCAAAACCCACGATACGCTTCAAAGAATCAAACCTCTCATGGAACCTGCCTCTCAACTGAGTCTGGACATCATCTTCAACCTCTATTTGATGGTCTACGAACGGATCGACTGTAAAAAAGGAACCTTCAGCACCAAAGAACTTAATCCTACTGCTGCAGAAATCAAAAAGCGAGTGCTGGAAACCATTCAAAAAAATAATTTCATCAATTAGCGAAATTTTTCTTTAATTAATTAGCGGCATCCGATTTTATTTTTTATCTTTGCACCCGGTAAAATTGGCCCAATTAGTAGTTTTCAATATATTTATTATTTAATTAGTTAAAAATGAAATCATTAGATCTAGCAAAGTACGGAATCAAAGGTACAAAAGAGATTGTTCATAACCCTTCTTTTGAACAATTATTCAAGGATGAGACCGATCCCAGCTTACAGGGATTTGAAAGGGGACAAGTTACAGAAATGGGGGCTGTCAATGTGATGACGGGTGTATATACCGGGCGCTCACCCAAAGACAAATTCATTGTAATGGACGATGTCTCCAAAGACACCATGTGGTGGACTTCGGACGAATATAAAAACGACAACAAACCCCTGCCCAAGGCTTCGTGGGGTGTACTTAAAGACCTTGTTACCAAACAACTATCCAACAAAAAACTTTACGTGGTTGATACTTTTTGCGGTGCTAACGAAGCCTCCCGCCTCAAAGTAAGATTCATCATGGAAGTAGCCTGGCAGGCTCACTTCGTAAAGAATATGTTTATCCGCCCAACCGAAGAAGAACTGGAAAACTACGGTGAACCCGATTTTGTTTCTCTGAACGGATCCAAAACCAACGCTGGTCCTCAGTACAAAGAACTGGGACTGAATTCCGAAACTTTCACCGTTTTCAATCTGACCGAAAAAATGCAGGTAATCGGCGGAACATGGTACGGCGGCGAAATGAAAAAGGGTATCTTCACCCTGATGAACTATTACCTGCCTCTGCAGGGGATAGCTTCTATGCACTGCTCGGCCAACGTAGGCAAAGACGGCGACACTGCCATCTTCTTTGGCTTGTCCGGTACCGGCAAAACCACCCTTTCGACCGATCCCAAACGTCAGCTCATTGGTGACGACGAACACGGCTGGGACGACGAAGGTGTTTTCAACTTCGAAGGCGGCTGCTATGCCAAAACCATCCATCTGAGCCAGGAACAGGAACCCGACATTTGGAATGCCATTCGTCGCGATGCCCTGCTCGAAAACGTTACCGTTGACGCCAATGGTAAAATCGACTTCAACGACGGCAGTGTTACCGAAAACACCCGCGTTTCTTACCCGATTTACCACATCGACAACATCGTAAAACCCGTATCCAAAGGCGGACCTGCCAAAAAAGTAATCTTCCTGTCGGCCGATGCTTTTGGTGTATTGCCTCCCGTATCTATCCTGACTCCAGAACAGGCCCAGTATTACTTCCTGAGCGGATTCACCGCCAAACTGGCCGGGACCGAACGTGGCATCACCGAACCCACTCCCACTTTCTCTGCCTGCTTTGGAGCCGCCTTCCTGGCTTTGCATCCTACCAAGTATGCTCAGGAACTGGTTAAAAGGATGGAAGCTTCCGGAGCCACCGCCTATCTGGTTAATACCGGATGGAACGGTACGGGCAAACGTATCACCATCAAAGATACCCGCGGCATCATCGACGCCATCCTGGACGGTTCCATAGACAAAGCGGACACCAAAGATATTCCTTACTTCAACTTTCAGGTTCCCATCGCTTTGCCCAATGTGAACCCGGCTATTCTTGATCCTAAGGATACTTATACCGATGCCAAAGTTTGGGAAGACAAAGCCAAAGACCTGGCTGCCCGCTTCATCAAGAACTTTGACAAGTTCACCAAAAACAACGAAGCCGGTCAAAAACTGGTAGCTGCCGGTCCGAAACTTTAATAAGACTAGTCAGACCATCTGAACAATCATTGAAAAGAAGCTGAAATTATTCTTCTGCTCATCATAAGAGAGGGCGCCGCAATTTTACGCGGCGCCCTCTTGTTTTTCTGCAATTCATCTGTTTTTGCTCTGTTAAAGGAAGTGTTTCCTTACTGATATTATTTAGAAAAGCCCCAGAGCTTTATGATAAGTTAGCTTGAGATATGTGCCCTTGATTACAAAATAAGAAAGATCAATCGATCAAATCAAATCCGGTGTAAGGACGTAAGACTTCTGGAATGCGAACTCCGTCTACCGTCTGGTTGTTTTCGAGTAAGGCAGCCACAATTCGGGGCAAAGCCAGCGCACTGCCATTGAGGGTATGACAAAGTTGAATCTTAGCACCCTCAGCAGTACGAAAACGACATTTAAGGCGATTGGCCTGAAAGTTTTCAAAATTAGATACCGAGCTCACTTCGAGCCAGCGCTGCTGGGCTGCGGAATATACTTCGAAATCAAAAGTCAGGGCCGAAGTAAAGCTCATATCGCCTCCACACAAGCGCAAAATGCGCCAGGGCAATTCCAGCTCTTCGACCAGGCTTTGTACATGGGCCACCATTTTTTCCAAACGCTCATAGGAGCGGTCGGGATGCTCAATACAGACGATTTCCACCTTGTCAAACTGATGCAGACGATTCAGACCTCTGACGTCCTTGCCGTAGGCACCGGCTTCGCGACGGAAACAGGCAGAATAGGCGGTATTTTTTATTGGCAAATCCTTTTCGTCCAATATGACGTCCCGGTAAATGTTGGTTACAGGCACTTCGGCTGTTGGAATTAAATACAGATCATCCAGTCCGGCATAATACATTTGCCCTTCTTTGTCGGGCAATTGCCCCGTGCCGTAACCCGAAGCTGCGTTCACCACATAGGGCGGCTGAATCTCGAGATATCCGGCCTGACGGGCACGATCCAGAAAATAATTGATCAAGGCTCTTTGCAAACGGGCTCCCTTGCCTTTGTATACCGGAAAACCGGCTCCGCTGATTTTGGCTCCCAATTCAAAATCGATCAAATCGTATTTTTTGGCCAGCTCCCAGTGGGGCGCAGCATCGGCAGGCAAGTCGGGCATACAACCCCCGGAGCGTTCGGTTACATTGTCTTCGGCAGCTTTGCCTATTGGCACTGAGCTATGCGGAAGATTGGGGATTTGCACCAGCAGATCCTGAATACGTGCTTCGGCCTCTTTGCGTGCAGCCTCCAGTGTTTTGCCTTCTTCTTTGAGTTGCAGGGTTTTTTCGCGTGCCCCTGCGGCTTCCTGTTTTTTACCCTCTTTCATTAATTGGCCGATAGACTTCGAAAGGGCATTGAGTTCAGCAGCACAGGCATCAGACTGAGCCTGAGCATTGCGACGCTGCAGATCAAGCTCCAGAATTTCTCCAATGAGTGCTTCTGCCTTAAAATTTTTAACAGCCAGACGCTCTATGCATTCTCTGGTGTTTTCGCTGAGGTACTTAAGTGTAAGCATTGTTTTGATTTTAATAAACAAAAGGCACTTTAAAGCGGAGAATTCTACGTTTAAGTGCCTTTTGGTCGGGATGAGAAGACTCGAACTTCCGACCTCTACGTCCCGAACGTAGCGCGCTACCAACTGTGCTACATCCCGATTGAAATTACGACGCAAAGGTAGAAAAGCTTTTTTCTATGTACAAACAAATAGCCTGATTTTTACAAAATAATTCAGCAAAGCCTTTGTGGTTTTAAAAATGAATTGTACTTTTGCAGCCGCTTCCCAAAAGGAAAAGGTACCATAGCTCAGTTGGTAGAGCAAAGGACTGAAAATCCTTGTGTCCCCGGTTCGATTCCTGGTGGTACCACCCCAAAAAAAACCCGCTCCACAAAAGCGGGTTTTTTTATTATTTTAGTTTTTGGGCAAACCAACACTGACTTAAGCAGATAGAATCCAGTTCAACAACTTAAGCTCCACAAAATTTAAGCGACAATTTATTCCGGTTCGTTGTGCTCCACCCACAATAGCCTCGAAGTGTCGAAACCGGCATCTTCGGCTATCTGAAGATAATTTTCTTCGATGTATCCAGGAATGGTGTTCTCGCGCGAGAGTATCCACAAATAATCGAAATTTTCTCCGGCCACCAAAGCGTAGCGATAGTCATCGTCCAGTGCAATCACATTATAGCCCGAGTAGAAGGGTCCAAAAAAGGATACCTTAAGTCTGGCCACGGTTTCGTCTCCTACAAATTTAGCTTTGCCTATGGCCTGCTCCCACTCTTCTTTAACGGTATTGTAACCGCGGTTATCCACTTTGATGGTGCCGTTGTCGTTCAGGGAATACTCTGCCGTAGTGTTGTTGAGATCTTTCTCAAACTTAAAGTCAATTCTGGCAATTTCGTACCACTTGCCCAGGTATTTTGCTTTATCAAAATTCTCAATGGCTACAATGGAATCCGGCGTAGAACTACAGGCGTATAAACCCGCCATAAGGAACATTAATAAAAGCTGAATTGGGTTTTTTGTTTTTGTTTTCATTTTAGTCTTGTTTTAACATTGGGTGTAAGATATTCTTCAAATATATACAAAAAAATTCAGATTATGTCTTTGTTTCTAAAATTAACGATAATGTCCTTATTCCCTTCGTTTATCTAAATTAATAGAGCATTGGAATAATTATTTAAAAAAACCACGAATAAAACTTATTTTTGTAAACACTTTGACTTGATAACTCATAAAATCCTGCCATGTACACAGCCATCATTATCGACGATGAACTAAACGCACGCAAATTTTTGTTTAATCTGATCGGGCAACATTTTGCCGCTCAGATTCATGTAATCGAAATGGCCTCTAACGTAAAAGAGGCGGTGAAGATGATAAAAACCTACAACCCTGACTTGGTCTTTTTAGACATTGAGATGCCCGACGAAAGTGGTTTTAGCATTTACAATCATCTGGGCGAACAATACCACCAGGACGTAATTATTACTACAGCTCACAAAGAATATGCCTTGGCGGCCATAAAAAAAGGCGCTTTTGATTATTTACTTAAACCCATCGATAAAATTGATTTGATGTCCTTGTTGAAAAAATTGGACAAAAAGAAATTCACCAATATTCACTTGAATCTTGCTCAGAATTATTCCGAAAATCTGCCGAAACTTTCGTTTACTACTCATTACGGCGTTAAATTCCTGGAATTGTATTCCATAGTTTATGCCAACGCCGCGGGATCATACACAGAAATACATACCACCGAGGGAAAAGTGATTACAGTCACGAAGTCTTTAAAAGAATTCGAAGAACTCACGGCAAGCCACTGTTTTTTTCGTTGCCACAAGTCTTATGTAGTGAATCTAGCCTATGTTTCGGAGTTGATCAAGAATCACGAATACTTGATTGTAATGAAAAACAATGTCCGGATTCCATTGTCGATAAGAAAACGGGATGAATTTCAGTCGAGGTTTAAATAGTATACTGTTTTTGCTGTTTTGTCTGAGCCTGAGTCTGAACACGGTAAGGGCGCATCATACAGTAAATTACAATGCCATCAACGGTATTGCAGGAAATGCAGTACGCAAA
>JAQUTN010000155.1 GCA_028694375.1 Bacteroidales bacterium | reverse complement strand
AACCTTGCTGCACTATAGAGCGGGCGTGCGCTCCGTTGAAACCCACCCAAAATTCATCCCAGCCGGTTTCTTTGTTGAAACTATAACTATGCCATTCCTGAGGAAAAAGCATAATAATGCTTCCGGTTTCGATATTGGTTTTGGGCAGGGAGGCAGATTGAAAAAAACCACTGCCTTTCACCACAAACAAGAGCTGAAATTCATCCAGGACGCGCCCTTGTTTTGTATTAAAGGCGTAGGAACTGAGGTGTTTGTTCAAATAAGGATTGATACTGGAATGTGGCTTTATACTTTGAAACCCGCAGGTAGTCACATAAAGTCCCCACTTGTAATCCATTTCATTAACCGTCAGGTAATTGATATGATTTTCTTCGCTCAATGCCATCTTGCTGTATTCTGGTTAAGCACCTATATGTCAATTTTATAAGAATTTATGTCATTATTCGCAATCAACTATGCGCTCAGGTGCTTATTTTTGTTTATTTTTCATATGCATTTCTATTACAGAAAATGAACAAGCAAATATACATTTTAAAGATCAAACTTCAAGATTTAAACCAAAAAATCAGGTTTTTACTTTTCTTACTCTCTCTCTTTTTCTTTATTTCCGGGAGCAGAGCCGAAAGTTCTTATTTCAGAGCAAGCGACCTGAGTCAAAGCTGGGTATATTATTATCCCGAACATTGGCCTGAGAATCAATGGGAAAGAGATTTCAAAAACATAGCCGAACTGGGCTTCGAAGGCGTACATATGGGTGAATTTGCCTGGGCTCAGCTGGAACCCGAAGAAGGCCGTTACCACTTTGAATGGCTGGACAAAGCCATTAACCTGGCCGACAAATACCAGCTTAAGGTCATTTTATGCACTTCCACAGCCACCCCGCCCGTTTGGATGAGCAGAAAATATCCGGAAATTCTTATTAAACACGAAAACGGGAATTACTCCGATCACGGTGCCCGGCAACACGCCTCTTTCTCCAGTCCCATATACCGGGAACTGGCACTGAAAACCATCGAAGTGCTGGCAAAACGCTATGGCAGTGATCCCAGAGTGATCGGTTGGCAACTGGACAACGAACCTTCGGTACAATTCGACTATAATCCCGCCGCTGCGGAAGAATTCAGAACTTTTCTGAAAAATAAATACGAAACTATCGATGCCTTGAACCAGGCCTGGGGCACCGCCTTTTGGAGCCAGTTGTACAACAATTTCGACCAAATCAACATCCCCCTGATGAAACAACAATTTATGAACCATCATCAGATCCTGGATTATCTGCGCTTTGCCGCTCAACAGACAGCCGGCTTCCTTGATATGCAAAGCCGATGTTTGAAAAAACACATCACTGTACAGCAATTTGTTACTACCAACTATATTCCCAATTACGAAGAAGGCCATATCGGCTTGTGCAAGGAGCTGGATTTCCATTCTTACACCCGCTACATGGTTTTTGGCGAAAACAAGGGCCTGGGGCGCAAAGGTTTTCGTGTGGGTGAACCACTACGTATTGCTTACGCCAACGATTTCTTTCGGCCAATCGACAATCTGTACGGTGTGATGGAGCTCCAACCCGGGCAGGTAAACTGGGGCAGTATCAACAGCCAGCCACTGCCGGGAGCGGTGCGCCTGTGGTTGTGGAGCGTTTTTTCTGGTGGCAGCCAATTTGTGTGTACTTACCGTTACCGACAACCCTTATTTGGTACTGAACAATATCATGCAGGTATAGTGGGTAGCGATGGCCTAAGCCTTAGCAGCGGAGGTGAAGAGTTTTGTACCTATATGCAGGAATTGGAACTGCTTCGCAAGCAATACACCCTGCCCAGGGGAGAGCTCGATTATCCTTCGAAAGCGGCCATACTTTACAATCACGAAAATGCCTGGAGTATTCGTAACCAAAAGCAAAACCAACACTGGGATACCCAAAAGCATATTTTAAGCTATTACAGCGCCCTCAAATCTTTTGGTTCAAAAGTTGACGTCATCAACGAATCGGCAAATTTTAGCGACTATACCCTTATGCTGGCACCGGCATATCAGATGATAGACGATGAACTTGTGGAGCGCTGGAAAAAATACACAGAAGCCGGAGGCCATCTGGTTCTGACTAGCCGTACCGGCCATAAAAACCGCAACGGGGCCTTGTTCGAAGCTGAATTCGGCGAAAAAATAAATGAACTGAGCGGAGCCGAAATGCTCTTCTACGATTTACTTCCGCCCGAAGCCGCCGACACGGTCTGCATGGGAACGGAATCTTATGTCTGGTATACCTGGGGAGAAGTGTTTGAGCCGGCGGTCGGCACCGAAGTCTGGGCGGAGTATCGGGGCGATTTTTACAGTGGCCGAGCAGCCGTCTTGCACAAAAAACAAGGCAAAGGCAGCGTTACTTATGTAGGTGTGGACAGTCGCGATGCTGCTCTTGAAAAAGCGGTACTGAGTAAATTATACGAGCGTCTGGGTCTGAATCGACTGGATCTGCCTCCCGGAATAGTAGTAGAATACCGCGACAACTTCGGTATCGCCATGAACTACAGCAATTACAATTTTGAGTTTCCCTTGCCTGCCGAAGCTGAGGTCTTAATCGGAGAGCAAGAGCTGGGAACAACTTCTGTGCTCATTTGGAAACTAAAAAAATAAACTATATTCGTCATAAGGAAGCGGTCACACTATCGTTTCCCAACAATTTAAAAAAATAAGCACTATGAGAAAGTTGTTTTTTCTTCTTCCCCTTTTGTTGGCATTACTGTCGTGTCAAAAAACAGAATCACAAAATTTACCTGACAGAAACAAGATATTAACCCTCATGGAACTAGCCAACAGTCATTTTATGCAAAAATGGCCCGATGTAGCCAAGGAGAGTTTTGTCCGTAACCGCTACCGCCCCAGCCACATTTGGACCCGAGGCGTATATTACGAAGGACTGATGGCTTTGCATCAAATCTGTCCCCGAGATGAATATTACCGTTATGCCTATGACTGGGGCAAAGCCCATAATTGGGAACTGCACAGAGGCAATACCACCCGGAATGCCGACAACCATTGCGCCGGACAAACCTATATTGCTTTGTACAACATTAGTCCCGATCCGGCCCTGATCAAAAACATCAAAACTTCCATGGACATGCTGGTCAATACACCCCAAAACAACGACTGGTCCTGGATAGATGCCATACAAATGGGCATGCCTATCTTTGCTCAACTGGGACAATTGACAGGCGATAAGCGTTATTACGAAAAAGCTTATCAAATGTATATGTTCACCCGCAATCAACACGGCCCCGAGGGTTTGTACAATCCCAAAGAAGGCTTGTGGTGGAGAGACGCCGATTTTTGTCCGCCCTATACCGAGCCCAACGGAGAAGATTGCTATTGGTCCAGAGGCAACGGCTGGGTGTACGCGGCTTTGGCCCGTTATATGGAAATTGCTCCTGCCGATGAAAAATACAGGGCTCAGTACCTGAAAGATTTCAGATCCATGTCCAAAGCCCTGCTGGCCTGCCAGCGCGAAGACGGTTATTGGAATATCAGCCTGCACGACCCCGAACACTTTGGAGGCAAAGAAACCTCAGGAACTGCCCTTTTTGTTTATGGCATGGCCTGGGGTATACGCCAGGGCTTATTACCTGCCAAAACCTACCTGCCGGCAGTTTTAAAAGGCTGGAAAGCCCTCGAAGAAGCGGTACATCCCAACGGTTTCCTGGGCTATGTACAGGGTACAGGCAAGGAGCCCAAAGACGGACAACCGGTAGGCTTTGACCAGGAACCCGATTTTGACGATTACGGACTGGGCTGTTTCTTGCTGGCCGGCTCCGAAATGTATAAACTGGATCTGAAATAAGATATTTAAAAGCAGCTTTTAATCTAAAGAAGGTGAAGAAAATTCTCATTATACTCTGTCTTAACCTGTTCGCCACGATGTTTTCGTACGGTCAGCGACAGATGGAGCACCTCGACCGGGGGCTGGTAGCTGTGCAAGTCTCCAGGGGTGTCTTTGTTTCCTGGCGTATTATGGGTCAGGAATGGAATAACACACAATACAATTTATACCGAAACGGAGTCAAACTGAATTCCGAACCGCTTAGCGTTTCAAACTACCTGGACGAAGGGGGCAATACTGCTTCGAGTTATACCATCAGCCTGGTCAAAGAGGGAATTGAAACGCCCGAACCGGCCAATTGCCTGGTCTG
>JAQUTN010000154.1 GCA_028694375.1 Bacteroidales bacterium | reverse complement strand
GATTTTGATTTTGATCAACTCACAGAGCTGACGCAGGAATACTTTGGCTCAATAGCACCTGCTGAGCAAAAAAAACCCGCATTGCCAGCCTGGCCACAACAAGAAGGGCCTCGTTTTTTGGAAGTGGAACGCCCCGTTCCTGCCGCTGCTTTGTATAAACTCTGGCGGGCACACGCAGCCTGCGAAGAGGATTACATTACCTGCGATCTACTGACCGACGCCCTGGCCTCGGGCAATTCCTCCAGGCTTTATCAGCAACTCGTCAAAGAGCGCCAGGTGTTTAACCAAGTCAATATTTATGTAGGCGGCGAAGCTGAAGCCGGAGCCGGCAGCATACAATTTACGGGGAAACCGGCCAATGGTGTCAGCCTCGAAGAAGCCGAAAAAGCCTTGGAAAGCTGCCTTAATCAAATAGCAGCCGAGGCTCCCGGACAAGAAGAGCTCAACAAACTAATAAACAAACACGAATCGTCTTTTTTGTTTCGTAATACCAACGCTCAGCACCTGGCCTCACAAGCCTGCTGGCACGAAATCCTGGGTTCAGCGGATAACTACCTGCAGGAACCCGAAAAGCTGAGAAACCAAAGCGGCGAAGATATCCGATCCATGGCCGAAAAAATCTTCAGGCCCGAAAATTGCTCTACCTTGTATTATCGGAACGCCTGTTTTTGAGCAGATCGCCCGGATGAATCCAGACTTCTTTGCCTACACCGTCGTCGATTTCCACTTTGTCGGGCGGTACCAATAATTTTTCGGGTTTCAGAATATATTGATGCAGCAGGCGTAAACCGGTAGCGTAATAATGGCCGTCACACACCCTCTCGTCCATTACGAACTTGAGGCTCATGATTTTTCTGGTGCTCAGGCTGCCGTCAGATTCGACATGATTCATGGCCTTTACCCGACCCATGGCCACAAAAATGGTACAGGTGCCAAATTCATACAGATGGTGATAAATGGCAGGCGTTCCAATGGAGCCCACATTGGTAAAAAACAAACTGCAATGCCAGGGACTGATTCTTTCAATGGCTCTTGGCAACCAGCCGATGTTGTCGCTCCTGCGCATCAGAAACACAAAGAAGCGAATAAGTGAATCGGGGAAAAAGCCAAAAAATTTCGATACCTTGTCAGATCCGTTCTTCTCTTCACTCTTTACTTTTAGTTCATATTCTTCCTGTAATTTACGAGCCACGTCGGCCAAGGTGTCGGTAGGTTCAAACTCAGGCTTTATCAAAGTTTCTTCGCCTTTATCGGTGAGCGATCGTTTGACAGCTATGGCAATGGTTATGTTGTTGCGTGCATACAACTTGTTCCAGATGACGAAACGATTCAGATAAGGGCGCTGTGAGAACATTCTGACCAAGGCTGCCAGCACTACATGCATACGACTCAGTCCCGGGATGTCTTTTTGATGTTCGGCAATAAATTCTTTCAGATGATCTGTCTCAAAATCTTCTGTTACGAAATTCTGGGCATCGACCCTGGTGCGCAAAATGTAGGGAATGATGTTGAACACAGCATCCACATTACGAACTCTCCAACCGTCATAGCGATCGAAGATGCCTGATTTGAAGGTTTTTTGCATAAAGGTGGTATAAAGATTAATTTCCTCTCTTCTCAGGCAAGGCCTTTTTGCCTGAGCGCGACAAATATAGAGTTTTTTTTTATATCGGTTCTATCTTCATGGAATTTACCACCCAATTGGGATCAGTCCCCGAACGCGAGAATTCAAAGTCCAGCCTTTCGTTTTCGGTTTTTATCTCAAAAGTATTACTCAAAACCTGACCGGTGGCCGTAGTAAAGTTCGTAATTACTACCCGACCGTTTACTTTGACACACATCTGGTCGTGCATATACGACAAATCGCCCTGTTTGATGGTCACTCTGTAAGCTCCGTTTTTTACATATACCCGAAACACTTCCGGGGATCCTGACATGTTGAAATCTCTTTCCTCTTCGTTCATGGCCTCTCCTCTGTCGCGGGAGATTACCGGGCTTAACCAACCGTAAGACTCCTTCAACAAGGTGTTGCCGGTTATTTTTATGGCTGAAGCTGACAGAGGCGAATCTTCGGTTCCAAAATCGAAAAAGGCTTTTTTCAGCAAACGGGGCTTTCTGACCACCACCCGGCAATTACTACTGACACCATTGAAAGCTGTCGCTTTTATGTTTGCCTTGCCGGGAGCTAAACTGGTCAGTCTTCCGTTTTCAACACTCAGCACTTTTTCGTTTGAAGAGCTCCAGCTCAAGTTTTTGTTCCTGGTGTAAAAAGGCCGGAAATTCACTTGAACTACTCTGCTTTCTGCCGGATACATACTTATCTCTTCGGGCTGGATGCTGAGCTCCTTTAAATCATCGGTTTTTTCCATTTTGGGAAAAACCAGTGAAGTATGGTAGCGTTCATCGGCATAAAATTCATAGCGGCCACGCATCCAGATGACATCGAAAAAGCCTTTTTTGTGATGACGTGGCACGATGGGCCTGACATTCACCAGGCCTTTGGGGGTATTCTCCGTGAGAGCCTCCGCTTTCCAACTCTGGCCATGATCTGAGGTGGTATATTTATAAATCTCAAAGACTCCGTCCACCTGTTTGGACAAATAAACTATGGAGGGGTCGTCGTAGTCCAGAATGATCCCTCCTGAATAATTGGGTTCGGGCTCTACTTTCCCTTTAGGTGTTTGTGGAAACCATTTGCCGGCTTTGGTGAGTTCTGTGCTTGTCCAACTTTTTCCATTCCATCGGGCATAATGATAACGGTGGTCGGTATCGCTGGGGAAAGAAGCATAAACCATCACCGGGAAGCCGCTTTCTGCTTCCAGAGCTATGTCCCAGATCCAGCCTTTGCCGCAAGAAACCCCGTCGTAAACTTCGTCCATTTCCAAAACATCCAGCGGTCCTTCGGAAAAATCCCTGATCAGCGAACCGTTGGCCAGGTAAAAGCGATTGTCTTTAAAACGACAATAAAAGACTTTATTATCCAAAACATCTCTGGGATGCCCCGTGGTAGCCGCCATATGAATGCTGCCGTCTGTTCCCTGGCAATAACGCATATATGGACGTTTGCCGGTACTTACAATGAATTCCTGTTGAATGCCGAAGGTTTCTCCATTGTCGGTGGACAAAATCATATGGGGTTTCCAGGAACTGCCGCCCCTGAAAAACAACAAGATGGAGTCTTTACCAATCTGAAAAGGATAAGGATAGGTGACTGTATGTCCAAATTCGTACATCTCGCCCCAGGAACTGATGTCTTCGGGCTCAGTAGAAATAAATCGTTTGATGGTATTCCCGAAATGAGCTGCCATGAAAACGATGATGCGTCCGTCGTCCCGAATAAATAAAGTGGGATTGGCGTGATCGTCCGATTGGAAATTCTCCCAGACTACCTGTTGAATAAATTCCCCGCTATGATGATTGTACGAAGCAACTACAATATCTCCGTCGGTATTGACCCAGGAAAAGTAGGTTTGTTCTTTTTCGCCTTTGTGATAAATGGCCCTGGGGTCGGCAAACCAGCACCAGGCTCCGTTGACGGCCAAGGTATCAAATGCGTCCTGCTTTTCGCCGGGTATGGGATCCACACCTTCGCTGGTCATTTGCACTCGCTCCAAACTGAGGTCTTCGTTGTAATAGAGATAATCGACGCAAACCGAACGGCTGTAACTGGTGCCCTGGGTCTGCATCCCGCCGTTGTGGTAGAAAAAGTACCATTGCCCCTTGTATTCTACAATCGACTGATGATTGGTGTTTGAATTGCCGGCTATTTCGTTCAGAATGCCTTTGAATTCCCAGGGGCCTTCGATGCTCTTTGACATGGTATAATGTATCTTCTCGGGGAAGCCCGAAGCATAAGTCAGGTAATAGTTGCCGTCTTTCTTGTGTATCCAGGGAGCTTCGGTAAAACTAAAATCCTCGAATTTAACTTGTTTTATCGGGCCATCGAGCTCTATCATGTTTTCCTTTAGCTTTGCGTAATAACATTCACGATTGCCCCAGAAGATCCAGGCCTGGCCATCGTCATCAATAAACACGGCCGGATCGATGCAGGCCCAGCTGTGCTTACTGGCAAAACAATCGGCATTGGTCAGCAGGGGCTTGCCCAAAGCGTCCTTGTAGGGCCCTTGCGGACGTTCTGCTACGGCTACTCCTATGCCCGTCGCGTTGGTACTTACGTAAAAGTAGAACTTCCCCTTACGCTCCACCACATGGGCCGCATATGCC
>JAQUTN010000153.1 GCA_028694375.1 Bacteroidales bacterium | reverse complement strand
AAACCGCTGATGTCTCGCTCTTAAGAACACCTTTTCATCGTTATCGCGGCCTTAAAAAGACTCAAAAAGTCGCGACAAAGTAAAGAAAAATAATTTGCATTAGGTATATTTGACCGAAAAATAATGCTTTATAGCAGCTTTTGCTGCTGAGCGAAAATTTCAATTATGCATTTTATCGACCTTATAATCTTTATTCTTTACATCATTGTTATGCTCTCGGTAGGCATTTATTTTTACCGAAAAAACAAAAATCTGGACGATTATTATGTGGGGGGGCGATCCCTGGGGAGCTGGCATATTGGCTTATCAGTGGTGGCAACCGATGTGGGTGGCGGTTTTTCCATAGGCCTGGGCGGTCTGGGCTTTGTTATGGGCATTGCCGGCTCCTGGATGCTGTTTACGGGGCTGATCGGAGCCTGGCTGAGTGCGGTGTTGCTGATACCGGTAGTGAACAAACTTTCCAAAACACAAAAGTTTTACACTTTCCCTCAACTTTTCGGCTTTTTTTACGACAAAAAGGTCGCCATGATAGCAGGCATCATCTCTGCTATTGGCTACCTTGGTTTTACCAGTTCTCAACTGCTGGCCGGTGCCAAGCTGGCTTCGGCCACCTTTGTTGAAATTGATATGAAAACGGCTTTGGTCATTATGAGCCTTATTGCCATTGTGTATACCGGCATCGGTGGCTTAAGGGCCGTTATTTATACCGATACCATTCAGTGGCTGATCTTGATATTTGGTTTGTTCTTAATTGGCATTCCTCTGTCCTATATTGCCATTGGAGGTATTGACGCCATTAAGGCCACATTGGGCAAAGAATTCCTGTCTTTTGGCAATGTCAGCTGGCAACAATTGGTAAATTGGGCCATTACCATAGTGCCCATCTGGTTTGTCGGTATGACCCTCTATCAGCGCATTTACGCTTCCAAAGACGTAAAACAGGCTCAGAAAGCCTGGTTTATTGCGGGTTTGTTTGAATGGCCTGTAATGGCTTTTATGGGGGTACTGCTGGGTTTGTTTGCCAGAGTGGCTTTCGAAAACAATCTGTTTGCTGCCCGGGGCTTTGATGCACTCAGCACTATTGACGCCGAAACGGCCCTGCCAGTGTTGTTGAATACCATACTCCCGGTCGGTCTGACCGGTATCATGCTGGCGGCTTATTTTTCGGCTATTTTATCCACTGCCGACAGTTGTTTGATGGCGGCTTCGGGTAATGTGCAAACTGATATTCTGGGAAAATTGTTTCCACAGAATAAGCTAAATATGCGCTCACAGCTCAGGCGCTCACAATTGATCACTTTGATTATCGGTGTGTTGGCTCTGCTCCTGGCCAGCTATATGACAAATGTGCTGGAATTGATGCTTTATTCCTATGCCTTTATGGTTTCGGGCTTGTTTGTGCCTGTTCTGGCCGCCTTATTTACGCGTAAACCCGACGCCCGTGCGGCATTTTGGGCTATGATTCTCGGGGGAAGTACAACCATCGTTCTGATTATACTTCCTTTGAATCTTCCTTTTGGCCTGGATGCCAATATTTATGGCATCAGTACATCGGCCCTGGTATATCTCTTGTTTAAATCTTATTCCAGTCCGCTTTGGAGAAAGCGCAGGAAATTGTCCACGTTTTCGTCAAAAGCATAGCTGGGTGCCAGGGGTTTGCCCTCGGGGCTCAGCAAGACGTAAAAGGGTTGGGCGTTGGCTCCGAATTTGTAACGTTGCAAATAACTCCATTTGTCGCCAACGCTTCTGAGTTTGCGGGTTCTTCCATACTCTTCGATCTCAATGATTTCGGGCAGCGTTGTTTTGTCGTCCACCATCAGGGTAATGAGCACGTATTCCTTTTCGATCAGATTTTTCACCCGGGCATCCTGCCATACGGCGTTTTCCATTTTGCGGCAATTGACGCAACCGTAGCCGGAGAAGTCGAGTAATACCGGTTTGTTTTGTTGACGGGCAAACTGCATGCCGCTCTCGAAATGCATAAAATCGGGATGCACTTCCTGATCGTAAAGGTTAAAATCCTGGGTGGACATCGGCGGGGCAAATGCACTGATGGCTTTGAGCGGAGCCCCCCAAAGACCGGGTATCATATAAATGCTGAATGCCAGTGGAATGATGGCCAAAAAGAGCCTTGGGACAGAAACATGATCCAGTTTGTCGTCGTGCGGAAAACGGATTTTCCCCAGCAAATAGAAGCCCAACAGTGCAAAAATCACGATCCATAACACCAAAAACACTTCACGGTCTAGTATTCCCCAACCGTAGGCCAGATCGGCAACCGAGAGAAATTTCAAAGCCAGGGCCAATTCCAGAAAGGCCAGCACCACTTTGACTGTATTGAGCCAACCTCCCGATTGCGGCATGGAATGCATCATATTGGGGAAAATGGCAAAGAGGCTGAAAGGCAGCGCCAGGGCCAGGGCAAAGCCCAACATACCAATGGCCGGCCCTATAAAAGAACCTTTAGAAGCTGCTTCGACCAACAAGGTGCCAATAATGGGCCCGGTACAGGAAAAAGACACCAGCACCAAAGTGAAAGCCATAAAAAAGATACTCAGCAAACCCCTGGTGCTATCGGCCTTAGCGTCCATTTTGGTAGACCAGGACGAAGGCAGCACAATTTCAAAGGCACCAAAAAAAGAAACGGCAAAAAAGACCAGAATGGCAAAAAACAGAATATTGAACACCGCATTGGTGGCCATATTATTGAGTGCGCTGGCTCCAAAAATCAGCGTAATAGCCATACCCAGCACCAGGTAAATAACAATAATAGCCAGTCCGTACATCAAGGCATCGCTGACGGCTTTTTTCCTGCTTTGGGAACGTTTCAGGAAGAAACTCACCGTCATGGGAATAATGGGCCACACACAGGGAGTGAACAGAGCCAGCAAGCCTCCGATGAATCCAAAAATAAACAGGCGCCACCACGAAGAATCGCTGATTCTGCCTTTGGCCTCGAAAGCCTGAAGCTCATCAATGACCGGACTCCAGTATTCAGGATTGTCACTGACCGCAGCCAGCTGACTGTCGCTTGCAGAATTTACTGCAGCCGCTTGACTCTTGTCTGCAGAGTTGCCTGTTGCCGGCTGACTGTTGTCTGTCGCAGTATTGCCCTTGAGCAGGCGCCCAACAGCCAGTTTGGCCTGGTCTTTGTTTTCCTGTTCTTTACTGCGCTCAATACGGCCTATGGGCACCGAAGCGACTTCTTTGGCGGCCGTCGGTACCAATTTGAATTCTACTTGTTCGGGAGGAAGGCAATTTTCGTTGTTGCAGGCCATAAACTCTACATAGCCTTCGATCAAAAAAGCATCCGGATTGCTGATTCGAATTCTCTGAGCAAAAACGGCTGTTTCTTCGTGCTTGCGTAAATTCATCTCGAAAACAGCCTCGTAATAAGGTTTGGCTTTGCTGATATTGCGCAAAGCACCTTCCAGGCTGCAGCCTTCCAGCTTGTCGTAATGTACGGCTGTGGAAACCGGGCCTCCTTCGGGCAAATTGATGTCGTAAAGATACCAGGGGCCGGCAATGTCGGCTGTAAACACAAGATCAAGCAGGCATTCTTCTACTTTGTTCAATTCAAAACTCCATTGTACCGGGTGTTTTTCTTGCGCCTGCAATGGATTACCAAATCCAAACAGAAACAATACTTGCAATAGTATGGTTATGGAGATCGCTTTCGGATAAAATGTTCTATTGATTTTCATATATATTAAACACAAGGGTTAATATTGTTCTTTTTCGTTGGGAAAGTCGCAATCTTTGACATCTTTAATGTAATGTCCCACCGCATTTACTATGGTTTCCTGCAAATTGGCGTAACGACGCAAAAAGCGTGGCGAAAAGTCCTGGGTGATGCCCAGCATATCGTGCATGACCAGCACCTGACCGTCCACGTGAGGCCCTGCTCCTATTCCGATGATAGGGATCTTGAGTTCCTCAGTAATTAGTTGGGCGAGCCGGGCCGGGATTTTTTCCAGTACGATGCCAAAACAGCCGGCTTCTTGCAGTAAGCGGGCATCTTCGATGAGTTTTTTGGCTTCGGATTCTTCTCTGGCGCGTACCGTATAAGTGCCAAATTTATTGATAGATTGAGGAGTTAGCCCCAAATGCCCCATAATGGGAATACCAGCGCTGAGAATGCGTTGCACCGACTCGATGATTTCCGAACCGCCTTCGAGCTTAAGAGCATCGGCATGGGTTTCTTTCATTATGCGTATAGCACTCGATATGGCTTCCCTGGAATTGCCCTGGTAG
>JAQUTN010000152.1 GCA_028694375.1 Bacteroidales bacterium | reverse complement strand
CATTTGGTGCACGACAAACGACTTAATTGGGATGTCAGAGCCCGGGGCCTGGGCGGAGATCTAAGAACGCCTCTTACTACCTGTGCCGAAGAAAACCTGCTTTGTTATCAGATTGACAAATACCACGCCGAAGATATCCTGATTCACGAATTTGCCCATTCCATCCATCTGATAGGTATTGTAAGCATAGATAAAGGCTTCAACGACAGATTGCAATTGGCCCTGGATGCCGCCATTGACGAAGGTAAATGGAACAACACTTACGCTCAAACCAATATTGCTGAATACTGGGCCGAGGGCGTACAAAGCTGGTTCAATGTCAACGCCGAAGTGGAATTCCCCGACGGCAAACACAACCACGTCAACACCAGGTCGGATCTCAAGAAATACGATCCGCGCCTGTATGCCATCTTAGCTGAATTTTTTCCCGAAAGCAGGGAGCAAATCTCCTGTCACAAGCACATCAATCTTTATCGCAGAGAGAAACGCTGATATTAAGCTCAAAGGAGCAGGCTTGAAGTACCTGACTGAGCCCGAATTTCGATACTAAGGCAGCAGTCTGGCATTTGTGAGACACCAACTTTATTGCTCCAGCATCGCAGGGGAGAACTGCGCCTCGGGCAAAGAGGAGCCCATTTGAAACTTATCTACGGTCATAACCGAGCGGCGATTATTCTTTACATTTTGCATTTCCATGTGGTAAGCAAAATACTTTCCCTTGCCTTGTTCCCGGTAATCTTTGAGGATGTTCACCCGGTGGAGCTCTCCGTTTGCATCGTAATATTCGAGCTTACGGGCAAAAAAGTCGGCCTTGTCAATATAAGAAATCCGCTTGCTGAAGCCGTATTGAGCTGCAATGGCTTCGGTTTTGCAACGCGATTCAATCTTATGACAGGTTTGGCCTTCCACCTCGGCTTCGCCTAATAATTGGTAGTCAAATTCATCCAGGCCGGGTTTGCTCATGTCGGCGTTGGTAAATTCGCTGCCCATAAAATTTTTGCCTTTTTCGCTGCTCACTATACGACGGGTCTTACGCAGGGCAGGCATATAAATCCACATATCGTCGTCTTGCTCTTCGTAATCAAAGATTAGCAGCGTGGTGCCTCTTACGTCGGCCGGTTCCACAAAACGAATCATGGTCTTGGTCACTTCGCCGAATTTTCGGGTAGCCGTCGAAATGGTTCGCGAGCGCTCCTGGCCACTGGCACTAATGATCTTTAGCGTCGACACCATTTCCATAGATTCCGGTTCAATGACATCGCCGGCTTTACGGATTATTTCACGGGCATCCTGTGCGGAAAGCAATTGTGCTAACAATAAAATTGAAATAAAAAATAAGGATCTCATAATTACTGGTTTAATTGAAAGTCTTGCATTCATTTAATGTTTGGTGTATTGAGCTGTACAAAAGGTATTACTGCTCTCTGAGCCTTATCTGGTTTCTGAGCTATTGGACTGGATTTATGCTGCGTTTTTTTACTTAAGAACTTGGGCTTCCAAAGCATACAAATAGCCGGTATCAAAATCAGGGCACTGATCAGACAGAGCAGTAACGAAAGGATTATGAGTAATCCAAAGGAACGTACCAGAGGAAAAGCAGAGAAAAACAAAACCGCAAATCCCAGCATTACAGCAAAGGCATTGATTACTATGCCTCTGCCTATGGTTTTTAGGGTCATTCTGATAGCAGCGGGATAATGCTTGCCTCTGTTAAGCTCCCATTGTATCCGCCAAAAAACCTGAATGGTAAAGTCAACACCCAGGCCGATAGAAATTGACGACAGCAGGGCTGTCACTATGGTAAGCTCCATCCCCATCCAGCCCATCAGCCCAAAAATACTTAAGACGGCAAATGCCAGAGGAATACTTCCAATCAGGCCGGCCACCGGACTTTTGAAAATCAACGACATCAATAGAATAATAGCCAGCAAAGCAAAGAACAGGGAGTTGTTTTGCCCTTTCATGATAGACTCATTCAATTCTTTTTCTACCAGACTGTAACCTCCTGTCAAAGGCGCAAATTCACTGCTCTTGTTGAGCTCATTTATTTTATCTGTAACTGCTTCTATCTCCTCGATCGAGGCAGCCCGGTATTGAACCGTAAGCAAAGTATGTTCAAAGTCAAAATCGACAAACTGTTCCAAATCTTCGGGATCACCGCTCAGGCCATACAATTCCAGATACTGCGCAACCGCCTCCCGGCTCTGAGGAATCTGATTGTAGCCGGGCTCATCAGGATCGTTCAGAGCCATGCTGATTTGTTTGATTATGGTAGTGAGCGAGGTAACACTGCCCACCTGAGGCAGGCTTTTGAGCTCCGACTCGTAGCGTTCCAGTTCTCTGAGCAAGGCGGGTTCTTTGGCATCGGCCTCAAACATGAGCGAAATGGTTTTGCTGCCCCCAAAATTCTTGTCAGCAACAGCAATGGCTTTGTTAAAACTGTGTTTTTCGGGCAGAATATTATTCGTATCAGGGCTAAGCTTAAAAAACAGCAAGCCGGTAACTACTACTGCAAAAAACACCGTAAAACCAAGAATGACTCTCTTGGGACGACGAATCACCACAGCGGCCGTCCGGTACAAAAAAGCAGAAATAGGTCCGTTGGGTTTACCGCTTAAATCCTGATGCGGCTTGCCTTTTTTCATCAACGACAATACAGCCGGAACAAACAACAAACTGGCTGCCAGAGCAAAGGCAATTCCTAAACCTGTAACCACCCCCATTTGCCTGGCAGGAATCATTAAATGCGTGGTCAAACCCAAAATGCCCACTATGGTGGTCAAGCCGCAAAAAAGCACCGGTTTGAACAAATACGAAAAAGATTTTCGTACGATCTGGGGCATACTCAGATTTTGATTGTGTGCATTCAGATCCTGATAACGGGCAATAAAATACACTCCGTAATTATTGGCAATGGCCAGCATCATTATGGGAATGAGCACACCAATAATACTAAGTTCCCAGCCAAAAAGAGGGATCAGCGCCATACTCACCACAATGGAAAAAATCACCACCGAAATGGGCAAAAAGACCCCTCTGGCCTCTCGAAACGACAGCCACAAAAACACGAACATCACCAGCAAACCCAGAGGAAGTAAAATCATAATGTCTCGCCCTATCTTGTTGCTGGCTTCATCGCGCAACACAGGCTGACCTGTAATCCTCAGCTTTTCGTCGCCCGGGTATTTCTCCAGTGTTTGATTGATTATTTGCAACAATTCAACGTCATCGAGCGATTTATCGGAGCTCAGCATAATCAAACTGTAACGAAAATCAGCCGATACCACCAATTCATATGCCAGGTCGCTGCCTTTGATTCTTTCCCTGAGAAGCTCCAATTCATCGGTACTTTTCGGAAGACTTCCTATCAGAGGATCTACCACCATCATACCCTCTTCCGAACGAATTTCCTTGACACTGAACAAAGAAAAAACCCGTTTAAAAACAGGCTGCATCGAAAAAGCCCTGTCGAGTTGTTCAATGCGCTCCAGGCTGCTTCGATTTAAAACATCTTCGCTTTCCATTACTATCAGTATCGGCTCTTCTGCACCAAAGATTTCCTCTATCAAGCGGTTGTTTTGTTTTGATTGCATCGAGGCCGGTAAATACGATTCCAGGTCGGGATTGATACTTGTTCTGGTCAGAGGCCAAATACACAATGCCACGACCAATATAGCTGCCCCGATGATCCACCGGCGGTAGCGCAAAATAAAATGCTTTGATTTCATCGTAATTTATTCATTAATCAGAAACTCACTTTCAACTCCATAAAAGCTCCGCTCAACACAGGGCCGGCATAGCTGAACATAGATTTATCGTGACCCTGCATATACGAATAACCGGCACTAAGCTTTAAAGCATCGCTTATGTTCCAGGCCAGTTTGGGTCTGAGCATGATTTCTTCGGTTGAGAGATCATAGAAGGCCGTCAATTCGGCATTTAGAGCATTATAGGCAAAATCTCCCGACAAAGTCAGAGCCAGGGCATGATTGGTTTCGAACTGTTGTTTAAAGATTTTTCGATTTATCAGATACGACTCGTAAGCGACCAGCTCATTGGCGTATTGAGCCAGGGCAAAGGGATCCAGAGGATTATTCAACACCGGTTCGGTCAACTCGGTAAAATCGAGCGTGTGTTTACCTACATACTGCAAAATGGCCGTTATCGGACCAAAAGTATGCTCCAGGCCCAGGACATAACTCAAATCGCTGTTGGGAATATACATTTTTGCTTCCTCGTTTTCGGTCAGATTCCACGCGCCCTCGGCACGAATTATCCAGGACGAAAGGGGTAGAGCGGCATCAAAGCCAAAAGTGTTTTTACGATAAAATGCCGGAATATAAGTAATGACAGGGCTGCCGGAACTTAAATCGACATTCTTCAGGTTGATGC
>JAQUTN010000151.1 GCA_028694375.1 Bacteroidales bacterium | reverse complement strand
AAGCCGGGCAAATATATAATCACAGTACCATTTTCCAGTTTTACCTGGAAGATTGATCTCTTTACTGAATTAGCTTGTACTAAACAAAGCGATTATGATCAGACTGGAATGCGATTATTCCGAAGGGGCACATCCCCTTATTATGGAACGACTGCTCCAAAGTAATTTGGAACAAACGATCGGCTATGGCGAAGATCCCTATTGCGAACGAGCTGACGATTTGATTAAACAAGCTTGCGGAGTTCCGGCTGCCGATGTTCACTTTCTGGTTGGAGGCACTCAGACCAACACTACGGTTATCTCTTCCATTCTGCGTCCGCATCAGGGTGTCGTAGCCGCCGAAAGCGGACATATCAATGTCCACGAGAGTGGAGCCATCGAAGCCACCGGCCACAAAGTGCTGGCTTTGCCCTCGGCCGACGGCAAGATACGGGCAGCTCAGGTAGAAGCCCTCTGTCTGGAGCATTTAAACGACCCCAGCCGGGAGCATATGGTACAACCCGGTATGGTGTATGTTTCACAGTCCACCGAAAAAGGAACCATTTATTCCCGTCGGGAACTCAGGGAACTCAGCAAAGTTTGCCGTCGATTTGAACTGCCCCTGTTTATGGACGGTGCCCGACTGGGCTATGCGCTGGCGGCCGAGGGAAACGATCTGGATTTAAAAGAAATTGCCCGTTGTTGTGAAGTATTTTACATTGGTGGGACCAAGGTGGGAGCCTTGTTTGGCGAAGCAGTGGTAATTACCGCTGAAAAACTGAAAAAGGACTTCCGCTATCTGATCAAGCAAAAAGGAGGGATGCTGGCTAAGGGGAGGCTGTTGGGAATACAATTTGAAACTTTGTTTCAGAAGGATTTGTATCTCGAAATTTCTAAACACGCGGTTGAGTTGGCCTTGCACTTGCGTGAAGGGCTTAAAACACTGGGTTATTCCTTTTTATCTGAATCGCCTACCAATCAACAATTTCCTATATTACCCGATACTTTGCTGAGGTATCTGGAAAAGAATTATATTTTTAGTTTTTGGGCCAAACCCAATGATAGGCAGACTGCTGTGCGCATTTGCACCAGTTGGGCCACTCCCGGGGAACATATAAAACAATTGCTTGAAGATATCAGACGTTTTGAGGCTGATACTCCAAGCAATCTATCTGTTCAATAAGCCCGCAGGGCCAGTTGCGAAGATCGATACAAAAATAAGACTGGTCTTATTCTGCCTTAGGCAGGCTGTCGGTGGCGGCAACCTGAGCACAGGAATCTGACATTGTATTAACCTGAACCGGAACAATGCTGTCCTGAAGTTCAACAACTGTACTGTCGTTGCCACTAAGCTTAGAACCGCCTTTTTGCTGACAGGAGATCAGAAAGAGAGCGGCAAACAAAAGAACCAAAGCAAATGATTTTTTCATTGGAGTAATTAATAAAAAATAAGTGAAATAAGAATATTGAAAACCGCTGCAAAGGTATCGCAGAATATTCGTTGGTTGTTCTCGTTTAGGTAATTTTTTTTTCAATAAAGAAAACGTTTTTTATGGGCACTCAGTAGAGTTTTATTTCAGGGTTTCTGAAGGAATACCTACCTTTGCATTTTTTTTAAAACAATTGGTTTTTATGCTTTTAAGCCTGTTTAATAGTGCGATGATACGAAGATTATTACTATATGCTCTTGTTCTTTTCAGCCTGAGCAATAGTTGTTATGCCCGCGAAAAGGGAGCAAGATTTGCGTACAAAGGGTTTTCCGGCGGTATGATGCCCCACAGCGGATTCTTCTTTGGCGGAAAGACCGCAGTCTACGATACTCAGGGTACATTGTTGTCTGTGGAAGAAATGAAAGGGCTGCCCCTGGGTTTGGGTGGTGCCATTCGCCTTCATTTCGGAGATCATTGGCGTCTGGGTACAGAAGGATACAGCACCACACTGCGTTACGGAAAATACAACAGCAACGTCAGCATAGGCTGGGGCGGTCTTTTAGCCGATTACCATTGGAAAATCGGTAAATTCAAACCTTTTGGCGGAGGGACCCTGGGAGGCGGTTCCGTAAAAAATCTGACTTTATTGCAGGACAATCCTCTGGATTACACAACCGAACAGGCAGCTTCCTACAGAAACTATCCTTTTATGGCTTTCTGTCCTTTCGTAGGCATGGAATACAGCCTGAGCGATAAAATGCATCTGATTTTCAAAATCGATTATCTGCTGAATCTTTCCAATCCTCAGGATGACTTTGTACAAGGTCCCAGAATTTATCTTGGCGTTATGTTTCATCACGTAAAGGAATAAGCTTCATGCCCAATAAGAAAGCTATTAAGAAACTCTTTGATCAGATTGCTCCGCATTACGACCAACTGAACCATTTGTTGTCGCTCAGTGTGGATAAGAGCTGGCGACGTAAAGCTGTCAGTAAGATTCTCGAGTTTCCTCATCAACGGGTATTGGACATGGCCTGCGGAACAGCCGATTTCAGCATTGCCCTGGCCAAAGCCGGTGTCCCCTCGGTGTTGGGATTGGATATATCGGAACAAATGCTGCTTATAGGCAGACAAAAAGTGCAGGCTCTGGGCCTGAGCGAAATTATACAACTTGAACAGGGCGACAGCGAAGCCATTGCTTATCCTGACAACAGTTTTGATGCGGTAGGAGTGGCTTTTGGTGTACGCAATTACGAAAACCTGGAGCTGGGTTTGCGTGAGATGCTTAGAGTGCTCAAACCCGGAGGAATGCTTCTGGTTTTGGAGCTTTCGGTGCCTCAGGGGCGTTTTTTGTATGCGCTCTATTCTTTTTACTTTACCCGGATTTTGCCCTGGATCGGCGGACTGATTTCGGGAGATAAGCAGGCTTATGCCTATTTACCGGCTTCTGTTTTGCGCTTTCCCAAACCCGGGGATTTCCTGAAAATACTGCAATCCTGCGGCTATATCGAAACCCGGCAGCAAACACTGAGCCTGGGGCTGGCTCGTATTTTTACAGGAAAGAAGTAAATCCCAGCACCAGACTAAACAGGATGGTCAGCAGCACCAAAATCGGTAATTGAGGATCTAGTGCCTTGTCGTTGAGTGTACGCACACGATGCAGGTGAAATACCGCCAAGGGAAGTAATAGCAAGAAAAGATATTGAGGCCAGGCCGGGCCTTTAAGCAGGTTGTAAATCAGGGTCAACACAAAGGCTCCGTAAACCAGCAGGTTGTGATAGATTTTGGCTTTGCGGCTGCCCAGCAAAAGAGGGAGAGTAATCCGGTTGATCTTATCGGTTTCCATGTCGCGGATATTATTCAGGTTTAGCACCCCGGTGATGAGGAAACCACAGGCTGAGGCGGGGAGCAAAAGTAAGAGAGGTACTTGTCCGCTTTGCAAAAAATAGACTCCCAAAGTGCTCAGCAATCCAAAAAAAACAAAGACAAACAAATCGCCCCAACCTTTGTAGCCATAGGGATTCCTGCCTAAGGTGTAAGTGATGGAAGCGATAATGGCCAAGCCTCCAAAAGCCAGCATAATCAGGCCTTCATTGCTGAAGAAGAAATCCAGCGAGAGGTACAGCAGTAAACTCCCAAAGACGACGCTTAGCAGGCTAAATAAAAGTATCAGGTGCTTAAAATCTTTTTGGGTGAGAGCTCCCGAAAGCAGCACATAAGCCGGCCCTTTGCGATCGGCAGTATCGGTGCCTTTTTGTGCGTCACCCAATTCGTTGGATATATTCGACAGAATTTGAAGACAAAGAGTCGTTAAGATAGCCAGAATAAAGGTCCAAACATTGAAATGCCCTTCGGAGGCAGCCAATAAGCTGCCCAGGATGATGCCCGAAACGGACAAGGGGAGGGTTCTGGGACGGAAGGTTTGAATATAGAGTTTAATTGATTTCATGTTTTTGTCGTTTTGAAATGCTTATAGTTGCGGTTGTTTTGAAAAACGCTTATAGTTGCGTTCGCTTGGGGGAACTTTTCTTCTTGTTCAATTGGGATAAGCTAAAGGCTTGCATTTCTTCTACCTTTTCAGCCTGAGCATTCAGAACGGCAATAGCAGCCTGATAACCCAGCTGGAATATTTCTTCGTTTTTTTCGGCATCAAACATACCGTATTTATCAATGGAGGGAGGTTCGATCAATAAATCACATTGTTCTCTGGAGTTTATCACATTGGATTTACGAATGAAAAAATAAGTACGTTGAATAATATCCAACAGGTTCAGTTGTTCTTCGTGATCTATATCCACAGGACTCACATTGACACCTATCAAATATTTACATTGTTTGCGCAAGACCTCTACCGGAAAGTTGCACAACAAGCCTCCGTCGGAATAATGAATTCCATCGATTAACACCGGTTCAAAAATGATGGGAATGCTGCAGGAGGCTATAACTTTGTCTAACAAACTGCCGGAGTTGAAGAACACGTTTTTGCCGTGAAACATATCCGTAGCGTTCACGTACAAAGGAATCTTCAGCTCTTCAAAA
>JAQUTN010000020.1 GCA_028694375.1 Bacteroidales bacterium | reverse complement strand
TATCAGCTGTGCATCTTAAGCAGCAATCCCAAACAACTGGACCGTATCACGGCCA
The DNA here is from genome assembly GCA_028694375.1 of Bacteroidales bacterium. GTDB lineage: Bacteria > Bacteroidota > Bacteroidia > Bacteroidales > UBA1402 > UBA1402. The sequence goes on along the minus strand of JAQUTN010000020.1, from coordinate 21,639 downwards.
TTTTCGAAGAAAGACAACAAAAGATAGACTATAATCCTATATTGCAAACCCTGCACGAAGGATTTTGTGATCATGATCTCAAATTGCTTTGTTATACCGATCACCAGCTGTTTGACCGCTTTCACAAGTACAGTTTGCGTTCCGACCAGGCACGCAACGGAAAACTGGCTTTAAGCATGAAGGAATTAATGCAATTCCAATTTGGCGATTATGTGGTACACATCGATCATGGTGTAGGACGTTTTGGCGGCTTGTTCCGAACCGAAATCAACGGGAAAATGCAGGAAATTATCAAAATTCTCTACAAAGACAACGACACCATCTTTGTTAGCATTCACAACCTGCATCGCATTTCCAAATACCGGGGCAAGGAAGGCGTTGAGCCTACTATTCACAAACTGGGTAGCGGAGCCTGGGAAAGGATTAAAAACCGGAGCAAGAGCAAAATAAAAGATATTGCCCGCGACCTCATTAAATTATACTCTCAACGTATCCGGGAACAGGGTTTTGCCTACAGTCCCGATTCCTATCTGCAACAAGCTCTGGAGGCCTCCTTTATTTACGAGGATACGCCAGATCAGCTCAAAGCCACGGCCGAAGTCAAAAAAGACATGGAGTTGGACAAGCCTATGGACAGGCTGATATGCGGAGATGTCGGCTTCGGTAAAACAGAGGTCGCTATACGAGCTGCCTTCAAAGCTGTCTGCGACAACAAACAAGTAGCGGTACTGGTTCCAACAACAGTACTGGCTCTTCAACATTATCAAACTTTCAGCGAAAGACTCAAAGACTTACCCTGCACGGTCGATTACATCAGCAGAACCAGAACAACTGCCGAAATAAAGAGCTTACTGTCCGGACTCAGTGACGGTAAACCGGATATTCTGATAGGCACTCACAAGCTGGTGGGGAAAAACATCAAATTCAAAGATCTGGGATTGTTGATTATCGACGAAGAACAAAAATTCGGCGTCGGTGTGAAAGAAAAACTCAAACAACTCAAAGTACACGTTGACACACTGACCATGACAGCCACCCCCATCCCCAGAACCTTGCAATTTTCTTTGATGGGTGCCCGCGACCTGTCACTGATCAGCATGCCTCCGCCCAACCGTTATCCGGTACAAACGGAAATCTATCCTTTTGACAAAGTAGTGTTAAAAGAAGCCATCGAATACGAATTGGATCGCAACGGGCAACTCTTTTTCATCAACAACCGGGTGAGTCAGCTCAACGAACTGGAAAACAACATCCGCAAACTGGTTCCCGGTTTGCGAACCGTGATAGCCCACGGTCAGATGAACGGAGCCAGACTGGAAGAAATCATACTGGACTTTATGAACCACGATTACGATATGCTCATTTGTACCAGTATTATCGAAAACGGAATAGATATACCCAACGCTAATACCATTTTTATAAACAACGCCCATCAGTTCGGACTGAGCGATCTGCACCAGCTCAGAGGACGTGTAGGCCGCACCAATCGCAAGGCTTTCTGCTACCTGTTTGCCCCCCCTCTGGAATTACTCACCCCCGACGCTAAACGCCGACTGCAGGCCATAGAAAATTTCAGCGAACTGGGCAGCGGCTTCAACATCGCCATGCAAGACCTGGATATTCGGGGAGCAGGGAATTTATTGGGAGCCGAGCAAAGCGGCTTTATTGCCGATCTGGGTTTTGAAGCCTATCAGCGTATTTTGAACGAGGCTATGCAGGAACTCAGAGACGAAGAATTTCCTCTCAGCGACACAGAGGAAAGAGCAAATCAAGCCGATTGCCGCTATGTCAGCGATAGTCTGCTTGAATCGGATCTCTCTCTGTATTTTGCCGAAAACTACGTGCCGGGCTCGTCGGAGCGTATGTTGCTTTATCGCGAAATGGATCAGCTCGAAAAAGAAGAAGACATACAGGCTTTCGAAAAACGTCTGATCGACCGCTTCGGCCCTATCCCCCGCGAAGGTCAGGATTTAATCGATGTAGTGCGACTGCGTATCCTGGCCAGGCAACTGGGCATGGAAAAGATCATACTAAAAAACAATCAGATGATTTGTCATTTTGTATCCAACCTGAAATCCTCCTTTTATCAATCTGCCTGTTTTGATCGCATTCTAAACTACGTTCAGCAGCATTACAAACGAACCAGGCTGCGCGAACAACAAGGCAAAAGATCTCTCCTGATTGAACAGGTAAACAGCGTAAAAGAAGCCCAAACCATACTTCTTTTGATACATCAATCATAAAAAGAGGCCTGTAAGCAGTTTGAGGAATTATTTTTTTGTACTTTTGTGCGTTTTTTAATACACATAAATTATGATTCAAATCAGCTTTCCGGATGGATCCGTTCGCTCGTATGAAAAAGGAACCACTGCTTATCAAATAGCAGAAAGCATCAGCCCCCGGCTGGCCAGAGAATGCCTGGCAGCCTCTGTTAACGGAATTACCCGCGATTTGAGCCTTCCCATCAACGAAGACGCTCAGGTGCAATTATTGAAATGGGATGAGCCCGAAGCCAAACACGCTTTCTGGCATACTTCTTCTCACCTGCTGGCTGCTGCACTGCAGGATTTGTATCCGGGCATACAATTCGGTATTGGCCCTGCCATCGAAAACGGCTTCTATTACGATGTTGATCCTGGCGATGGTGTAGTCATTAAAGAAAGTGACCTGTCGGACATCGAAGCTAAAATGACGGCCTTATTGGCCAACAAGTCGGCGATGCTACGCCGGGAAATTTCCAAAAAAGAAGCACTGGAGTATTTCGAACAAAGAGGAGAACATTATAAGGTTGAACTCATACAGGATTTGGAAGACGGCATCATAAGTACCTATACCCTGGGTAATTTTACCGATTTGTGCCGTGGTCCGCATTTAACAGACACCAGTCCCATCAAGGCAGTCAAACTGACAGCCGTTGCCGGTGCCTATTGGAGGGGCGACGAAAAACGCAAGCAACTCACCCGTATCTACGGTATCAGCTTCCCTAAAAAATCCATGCTCGATGAATACCTCATCCTGGTGGAAGAAGCTAAAAAACGCGATCATCGCAAACTAGGCCGCGAACTGGAATTATTTATGTTCTCACAGCCTGTGGGGCAAGGTTTGCCTATCTGGCTGCCCAGAGGTACAGAATTGCGCAGCAGGCTCGAAGATTTTCTGAAACGAATTCAAAAAAAATTCGGTTATCAGCAGGTTATTACCCCACATATCGGGCAAAAGCAACTTTATGTAACTTCGGGTCATTATGCCAAATACGGTCAGGATTCTTTCCAGCCCATACATACTCCCGAAGAGGGAGAGGAATTTTTGCTCAAACCGATGAACTGTCCGCACCATTGCGAAATTTACCGCTATCAGCCCCGTTCATACAAAGACCTGCCCTTGCGTTATGCGGAATTTGGAACGGTCTACCGTTACGAACAAAGCGGAGAATTGCACGGCTTGACCCGAGTGAGAGGTTTTACCCAGGATGACGCCCATATTTTTTGTCGTCCCGATCAACTCAAGGACGAATTCCTCAAGGTAGTGGACATTATTTTTATCATCTTCAAAGCCTTGGATTTTCAAAATTTTGAAGCCCAGATTTCCCTGCGCGATCCCAACAATCGCGAAAAATACATTGGCAGTGACGAAAACTGGGAAAAAGCTGAACAGGCCATAGTAGAAGCTTGCGCCGAAAAGAATCTGAAAGCAAAAATTGTTACAGGGGAAGCCGCTTTTTATGGCCCTAAACTGGACTTCATGGTCAAAGACGCCATCGGAAGACGCTGGCAGTTGGGAACCATACAGGTGGATTACAATCTTCCCGAACGTTTCGAACTGGAATACATCGGCAGCGACAACAACAAACACCGCCCGGTGATGATACACCGTGCACCTTTTGGCTCCATGGAACGTTTTGTGGCAGTACTAATTGAGCATACAGGAGGAAAATTTCCTCTCTGGCTTACTCCCGACCAGGTGGTAGTGCTTCCCATCAGCGAGCGTTTCAACGATTATGCCAACAAAGTGGCTGAATACCTGAGGAATCAGGACATCCGCTGCCTGGTGGACGACAGGAACGAAAAGATTGGCCGTAAAATTCGCGACAACGAACTGAAAAGAATACCTTACATGCTGATAGTGGGCGAAAAAGAAGCAGAAAATGCAGAAGTATCCATAAGAAAACAGGGCGAAGGTGATACAGGTTCCGTTAAAATGACTACCTTTGCAGCAAATTTTTTGGATGAAGTTGAGAAAATGATGAACGTAATATAATTAAGTATCTAAAAATTAATAATATACAACACAGGGATATACAATTGAATGAAAAACGACGATATTAAGTTTCAATACCGGATTAACCACAGAATTCGTGAGAGAGAAGTTCGATTAGTAGGCGATAATGTGGAAACAGGTGTTTACAGCATTCAGGAAGCATTAAAAATTGCCGAAGATCAACATTTGGATTTGGTAGAAATTTCACCTAACGCCCTTCCCCCGGTTTGTCGTATTACTGATTTTCAGAAGTTTATCTATCAAAAGAAAAAAAAGGAAAAAGAACAAAAAGCCAAAGCAAGCAAAATTATCCTTAAGGAAATTCGCTTCGGTCCGCAAACCGATGACCACGACTACAATTTTAAATTGAAGCATGCCATCGAATTTTTAAAAGAAGGATCTAAAGTTAAGGCTTATGTATTTTTCAAAGGACGTTCCATTTTGTTTAAGGAACAGGGTGAGCTTTTATTGTTGCGCTTTGCCAATGACCTTGAAGACTATGGTAAAGTAGAAAATTTACCGGTACTGGAAGGCAAACGGATGATTATTATGGTGGCTCCGATCAAAAAGAAACTTGCCTCCAACCCGTCCAAAACTAAATCATCTTCAACAGATTCATCTGCCAAAAAGGCCGGCGATGATTCCAATAATAACGAACAAGAATAAAAACCGTGTGAACGGCCTGTAATACAATTAATTAAAAACAATTTAAAGTAAAAAAAAATGCCAAAGATGAAAACTAACTCCGGTTCCAAAAAGAGGTTTGCCCTTACCGGAACAGGTAAAATCAAAAGAAAACATGCATTCAAAAGTCATATTCTGACCAAGAAAACGACCAAGCAAAAACGCAATCTCACCCACAGCGGGCTGGTAGATAAAAGTGATTTGAACAACGTTCGTTTTTTGTTGGGTATGAAATAATGCCGTTTCTACATTGTTTATTACTTATTAGTTAACCGAATGCTTTAGCCCATAAGATCATCTGAAAAGAATGACGCTAACATTCAAAAAAAATTACTACAATGCCAAGATCAGTTAATCACGTAGCTTCAAGAGCAAAAAGAAAAAAGATTCTATCCCTGACCAGAGGGTATTTCGGATCCAGAAAAAATGTATGGACCGTTGCTAAAAACACCTGGGAAAAAGGTCTCACCTACGCCTATCGCGACCGCAAAGCAAAAAAGCGCGAATTCCGTGCATTATGGATACAGCGCATCAACGCCGCTGCCAGACTCGAAGGCTTTTCATACAGCCGCCTGATGGGCGCTCTGCACAAAGCAGGTATCGAAATCAACCGTAAAGTACTCGCCGATTTAGCCATGAATGAACCCCAAGCCTTCAAGGCCATCGTCGAAAAAGCTAAAAACGCTTAAGAAGGTAAAAAAATAAAGCAATACCCATAAAAAAGTCCCGATAACACAAAGTTTCGGGACTTTTTTAATGCAAGATCATTTTATTCTTTTATATTTGTGTCACGGAAGTCGTGTCGATTTGATTGGTAAACTCATCAATTTAAAAAAGAAACACCGAGACACAGCTTAGGTTTTTCAATGGCGGGCCACACTTCTCAGGAAGCGCTTTTCGAAGCAAAGTGGATTACAAAGAAGACCGGCACTCAAATCTTGTTCATCGGAGTTTTCACACATCCATCGACACGGCTTCTTCTTTTATTTCCTTCCTTTTTATTTGTTCAGATTTTTATTGCTCAGCAATCTTCCCTGGTATTCTCCTGTAAGGCATTCGTAAAAAGCTTCAAAAGCATCCAGTTCTTCCGGTTCCAGAATAATATCCAACTGGTATTTAGCCATGTCGGCAGTAGCCTCTCTTAGATTTTTGCGGGTACCGTCGTGAAAATACGGCTCAGTCAGGACTATGTTTCTAAGTCCGGGCACTTTGAATCGATGACGATCCCTTTCGATGCCGGTTTCTTTGAAACGGCCCATATCATCAAGCGAAAGTTCTGTATTGCGATCCGCAAAATAATCACGGGCCATGCCCATTTTTTCGTAGGATTGGCCTCCCATATTAACTCCCACGTGGCAGGTGGCACATTCGTAGTCTTTGAACAAGGCATATCCCTGAAGTTCCAGTTCGGACATGACCGAAGTTTCTCCTTTCAAATAACGATCCAGCCTGGAATTAGGAGTTAAGAGTGTTTTTTCGAATTCAGCTATTGCGTCGGTGATAGTTTCCTCGGAAAAACCTTCGGGGTAAATTCTCAGGAATTGCCGGCTTAATTCTTTGTCTTGCTTGAGTTTATCGATTATTTGTTCAAAAGAAACACTCGCCATTTCCACCGGATTCAAAGGGGGTTGGGCGGCCTGTGTGGCCAGTGTAGCTGCTCTGCCGTCCCAGAACTGTACAAAATTATAGAACGAATTAAAAACGGTAGGAGAATTAATGGTACCAATCTGACCTCCAACCCCGGGGGAAAAAACCTCATTATCGACTCCTGCTGTTGCCAGATCGTGACAACTGGCGCAGGACAATGTATTGTCGAGCGAGAGGCGGGTATCGTGATATAACAAATCACCCAATGCTACTTTTTCCTGATTCACCGGTACGGAATCTTCGACAGGCTGTACAGCTTCATTGAGGAATTCGTCAGCAGCCAAACCATTACTGTAATGAGCCCGACGGTGATTTTTTGCCCAGTTTAGTATAATTTCTCTTTCGGCCTCGCTGGTGTACGAAGCCCAGTGAATCATATAATAATTTAACAAAGGCATAGTCCTGTCCAGCATCGATTTTTCTATCTTGGCCAAAGCCACCTCACCTACCGGCAAATTTGCCTGCAGGGCATTTATAGCTTCGTTCAGCTCAATTTGCACCAAGGCCTCGGCGGCATCCTGACGGATCATTTTTCCGATGATGGGGAAATTTTTATAAAAAGGAAACTCAGGTTCCATAGTATGGCAAACCAGGCAACCACCCTTATCCAGTATCTTATGAACCTGAATATTCTCAGCATACTCTGACGAAGGTGGCCGATTTAATATTCTAAAAATGAGAAGTACCAAAAATGAACCAATAATAATCAAGCCTGCAATAATAACTCCTATACGTTTCATGGCAAAGTTTTAAAATCAGTAAACATGTATGCTTTGTTGGGCTGCAGGCAGGTAATTAATTCCATACCAACACATCTGCAAAGCACAAAAAGCAAAGATCAAGACCAAATATACTATTTTTTTATTTCTGTAACGAAATCTGATTAAATGAATATATAACAGATACAATATCCAGGTAATGGCAGCCCAGGTTTCTTTAGGATCCCAGGACCAGTAATTTCCCCAGGCTTCTTTTGCCCAGAGAGCACCAAACAACATACCCAGACTAAAACAGCTGATGCCGGCAATTACCAGATGCCCGATGGCCTTATCTAAATTCAGGGCAGGTTTAATCAAAGCCGCCAGGGCTAATAAAAAACTACAGCCCAACAAGGCATAGGAAAAAATATACACCGTGACATGCGGTATAAACCAGGGGCTCTGCAAGGCCGGCATCAATACCTGATTGTGAATTTCTGGTTTGAGCAGGTTGACCATCATAAACACAATGGACATTAATGCCGAAAAGGACAAAATCCAGGAAAAGCGCCACAGCACATAGGTAATCAAACCGGCCACCCCCATAAACAAAGCATACCATAGCCGTGTTTCTCCTATGGTTTTGAGCGGAGGGCGTTCAAGATATTGCCAGAAACCTATAATAAAGACTGTAATGGTAATGATTCCGGCCAGGGAAAAAACCAAGGCGCCAGGGGAAATTGTACCGGATTGCACAGCTTGTTTTTTGGCCTGTAACAAAGCAAAAAAGGCGGCCAGAATCCAACAGACAGCCGAAACAAGGGCTACTATGCCAAAATGATCCCAATTCATGGTGATTTCTTTTTAAGATTCCGGGCTGTAGAAATAAATAAAAACAGTGCACCCAGTACCATCATTATAATACCGCTGTACATCAATTTTTTCCAGGGTTGACGTATCAGGAGCAATACCACATATTCGCTCTCCTCCCCTTTTTCCACATCGTAAGTACTCAGGTAAATATCGTATGTTTTGTATCGCAGCGGATGATTCACCCTGAGTGAAGCAGTTGTTCCGGCTGATTCTTTAGATTCGGTCATCCACAATTCAGCCCGGTAATCAATTATTTCTCCTGAGGAATGGTATTGGATTTTAAAATCTTTCAAACCCAGGTAAAAGGGCAGGAAATGTTTGCCATTGGGTTGTTTATAAGCCACATTAATCAGCTCATGCCTGTCAATAATCATTTTACTGCGAATTTCATCGCTGCTGCCCAGAAAGCCAGCCAACACGGCCAGCCATAGACCTAAGTGATTCAGTACAAAAGAAGAATCTGTCCAGATAGCCCTTGAACGTCTTTCTGCTAGCTTTAACTTTTGCAGCAGGCTAAGGCCTCGTCTAAAAATCACGGCGGCAAGAACAGTCAAAAAATACAGTAAAATAAAAGCAAAAATCCAGGATGAGCTAAAAGAATAAAATCCAAGACGATAGGCTACTATTTGAACAATATTATTTTCACCGGGAAGCGGTGACCAGGAGGCTGTTTGTGGAAACAAGCCCATTATAAGCATCCCCGACAGAAGGCCTGTAATGGCAATAACACAGGCAGAGGAAGAAGCCAGGCTAATCGGCTTGCCCTTGCTCAGACTGAAACGATAATTCATCCAAACCAGATAAAGCATCAAAAGCAAGACCAACAGATTGGTAGGGAATGCAAACAAATGAAGTGGAACTAAACCTGTAAAAACTTGCAGGCAAAGACTCAAAATCCCCAATAGGCTAAACAAGTATTTCATCAGTTTAAACAAAAACAAAGAGACCGCCCCTGGCATGGGGCCGGAGCAGTCTCTTCTTACATATTAGATTTAAGGTATGAGGTTTTGTTGTATGTATGTATGTATGTATGTATGTATTTATTCCCCTTTTATTGCCTTGATGCCCGGAAGAATTTTACCTTCGATGGCTTCGAGTAAAGCACCTCCACCGGTAGAAACATAGCTTACTCCACTGACCAAGCCGAACTTATTAACACAAGCAACGGAATCACCTCCGCCCACCAGAGAAAATGCGCCTTTTTTGGTTGCATCCACTACGGCTTCACCTATGGCTTTGGATCCATGAGTGAAATTCTCAAATTCAAAAACGCCGGCGGGGCCGTTCCATAATATGGTTTTAGAATTTTTGATTACTTCGGCAAAAATAGCCTCGGTTTTGGGGCCAATGTCCATGCCTTCCCATCCATTGGGTATAGCATCAATCGAAACGAATTGAGTGTTGGCCTCGTTGCTGAAAGCATCTCCAATTTTGGAATCAACCGGTAAGACCAGTTTGACGCCTTTTTGTTTGGCTTTATCCATCAACTCAAGAGCCAGTTCAAGTTTATCGTTCTCGCATATAGAATTTCCTATGCTGCCGCCCATAGCTTTACTGAAAGTGAAAGCCATACCGCCTGTAATAATAAGATTATCCACCTTATCCAGCAGGTTCTCGATGATTTCTATTTTTGAAGAAACCTTGGCTCCTCCCATGATGGCAGTGAAAGGACGTGCAATATCGCGCATTACTTTTTCTATAGCCAGCACCTCGCTGTTCATCAAATAGCCGAACATTTTATTATTTTCATCGAAATAATCAGCAATGAGAGCAGTAGAAGCGTGAGCACGGTGAGCAGTACCGAAAGCATCGTTCACATAACAATCGGCATAGGAAGCCAGCTTTTTGGTAAAAGCTTTCTGGCTTTCTTTGACGGCTTTTTTGGCAGCGGCTTTTTCTTCGTCACCGGCGTCTTCGGCTAAACCACGGGGTTTGCCTTCTTCTTCGGCATAAAAGCGCAGATTTTCGAGCAAGAGAGCTTCACCGGCTTTTAAGGCAGCCACCTGAGCGTCGGCCTTTTGACAATCATCGGCAAAGTGTACGGGAGCACCCAGACAATCGGCAACATGTTGCTGAATGGCCTTCAACGAAAACTTAGGATCAGGATTCTTTTTGGGACGTCCCATATGGGAACCAATGATCAACTTTCCGCCTTCTTTGATAATTTTTTTCAATGTGGGCATGGCAGCGCGAATACGCGTGTCATCTGTGATGTTTTTGTTTTCATCCAGAGGAACGTTGAAATCCACTCTGACAAAAGCTTTTTTCCCTGAAAAATTAAAATGCTCAATCGATTGCATATAAGTAAAGAGTAAAACGCTGCGAAGATATGAAAAATATTCTATTATTTGCTATTTCCCGGGGCTTTTTTTAATCCATGTGGAAAACTTCTACCAGAGGTATAGTGACCGGAGAATTATCGGGATTGGTCTCCATTATGTCCGACATATAATCCCACCATTGTTTCTGAATTTCATTAAATCCCAGATCCTGAGAAGATAAATTTCCTTCCACTTTCTGAATTCCAAACAGAATATTGGTCTCTTCATCCAAAAAAATAGAATAATCGCTGACACCGCTCTTTTTTATCAATTCAGCAATTTCGGGCCATATTTGATCGTGACGTTTGATATACTCCTCTTTCATGCCCGGAGTCATTTTCATTTTAAAGGCTACTCTTTTCATGGTTTTAATTGTTTAATTTTTAGCGCAATGGCTGATTAATGGCTTAGTGGTTTTGTACCTATTTTTTGTGTGTAAACATTTAAGGCTGTCTTTAAATTAATGTCAGTCGCTTTCACAAACGGGGATTTTAATACTGGCCGTTTTTAAGCCTTTGCCGGAAACGTTTAAATCTATTTGGCCGCTTTGCCCGTTTGATTGTAGCAAAACCACCAGCATACCGTTAAAAACCTTCATTTGGGGCAGATGAAAGAGCTCAGTCGAAGTGGCATCTCCGTTGCAGACTGCCTTAAATCTACCCTGGCCTTGAACCTTGAACTTTAACAAATTAGCTGCAGTCGGACAGAAATTGCCTTGAGCATCCAAGATACGAATCCGTACAAAGCACAATTCGTCTTCTCCTGCTTTTATGCTGTTTTGTTCCGGAATCAGCTCAATTCGAGCGGGTTTTCCTGCGGTTTTGATTTCGCTGCTATCCACAGGTTCTCCCCTGTCGTTATAGGCCACTAACCGTATAGTGCCAGGCTCGTATACACATTCATTCCACATTAGTCGGTAACGTTCCAGGCGATTTCCCCCATTGTGTTTTTTACGCAAACCCTGGCTTTTGCCGTTGATGAACAATTCGGCCGAAGGATGATTGGTGTAAACAAAAACGGGAATAGTATCGCCTTCTTTGCCTTTCCAGTTCCAATGCGGCAATATGTGTAAAGTGTTTTCGTCCGTTCTCCAGCGACTGCGGTATAAATAGTAGCGGTCCTTGGGTATACCCGCCAGATCGCAAATTCCAAAATAGGAACTGCGCGAAGGCCAGAAATCGTCATAAGGTGTAGGCTCTCCCAAATAATCAAAACCTGTCCATACAAATTCTCCTATCACCCAGTCGTGATCGTCCTGCCACACCCAGTCATCGTCGGGAATATTTGACCAGCTGCAAGCTTCCAGGTCGTACGAGGAACATTGGCCGTCGTCGTATTTTTTGTTTTTGTACTCCTGTACCGGAAATTTATAGACTCCTCTTGAACTGACTGTAGAAGCCGTTTCTGAACCCAACAAGAAACCCTGGGGTAAGCTCTGTTGAGCTTCGGCATACAAAGGAAGCCGGTAATTAAGACCGGGCACATCCCAGTAGGCAGCAAAGCCGTTCTGTATAGTTCGGGCCACCTGATCCATGCCCATAGTGACAGGACGGCTTGGATCTTCGCGATGAAAAATATCCTGAAGGCGTTTCCCCTCTTTGATACCCAATTCGGTCCATTGATCGGGCACCTCGTTGCCCGCGCTCCACATCACTATCGAAGGATGATTGCGGTAACGGCGAACCAGGTTGATAATGTCTTTTTCTACCCAATCTTTGTAATAGAGGTTATACCCATTCCTGACTTTGGGACGAGCCCATTCGTCAAAAGATTCTGCCATGAGCATTATCCCCAGTTCATCACAAAGTTCCACCTGCTCAGGCGAGGGCATATTATGCGCAGAACGAATGGCATCACAACCCATATCTTTCAAAATAAGCAACTGACGCTTTAGGGCTGAACGATTGATGGCAGCTCCCAGAGGGCCCAAATCGTGATGCAGACAAACACCCTTGAATTTACGGCTTTTTCCGTTCAGTTGAAAGCCACCCTGAGCGTCAACACTGATGCTGCGAATGCCAAAGCGGGTGGTGTATTTATCTATGGCTTCATTCCCATCGTATAGTGTAGATACAGCCTTGTATAGAGCCGGAGATTCCGGCGACCAGAGCTGCGGATGTTCCACAGCCATAATTTGGTCGAATTCTCCGGCTATCAACAAAGTTTCTTTTTGCACAAAAAGACTTCTGCCCCGGGGATCAAAAATTTCTGTACTCAGACTCAGCTCTTTGGCTGCTTCAGGCTTATGTATTCTGGTTTTTAACTGAATTTTAGCTACCTGCTCTGTCACCAAAGGAGTAGTGATAAAAGTACCCCAAACATCCACCGATACAGGATTGCTCACCAGGAGGTTTACATGGCGATACAAACCGGCCCCGGGATACCAACGCGAGGACTGGCCAACATTTTCGAGGCGTACCGCCAGTATATTGGAGTCATCCGCCTTCAAATCCTTACTGATATCTACATAAAAGGAATTATAGCCATAAGGCCAATAGAGTATCTCCTGCCCGTTTAAATAAACCCTTGCGTTGCTCATAGCTCCGTCAAAGACCAAGACCACCCTTTTGCCCCGGTAAGCAGAAGCATCCAGGCGACAACGATACCAGGCCGTGCCAATATAGGGCAAAGCTCCTGTACGCCCGGTTTTCTCGCTGGCTACTTTCTCCTGATTCTGTTCTATGGCAAGCACCTGAATGTCGACATTCTTGTCAAAAGGCCCATAGATTGCCCAATCGTGAGGAATGCGAAGCTTTTCCCAGGCAGAGTCGTCAAAATCTTTTTCTACGGCAGCCGGAAAATCTCCTTTCGAAAAAAGCCAGTCTCTCAATGGAATACTAATCCTGAGATCTTCCTGAACTTGCGCAAAGGTGTAAGTCTGCAGACTCAGACATAAACCTAAAAGGATGATGAGGCTCCTTTTCATTTCAGATACTTATCCAGCCAATTAAAGAATCGCCTTTGCCATAGTATGGCGTTCTGAGGCTTGGATATCCAGTGATTTTCGTCCGGGAAAACCAGCAATTCTGCCGGTATGCCGCGAAGTTTGGCTGCGTTAAATGCGGCCATGCCTTGTGATGCCAGTATACGGTAATCTTTCTCACCGTGTATACACAGTATAGGCGTATCCCATTTATCCACAAAACGATGGGGAGAGTTTGCATAACTAAGCTGTGTTTTTTTATTATTCCAATCCCAATAAGGACCTCCCAGGTCCCAGTCTGCAAACCACATTTCTTCGGTTTCCAGGTATTGTTGTTCCAGGTTGAAAATGCCGCTGTGCGAAATAAATGCTTTGAAGCGCTTTTCGTGATGGCCGGCCAGCCAATAGACAGAAAAACCGCCGTACGAAGCCCCCACACAGCCCAGGCGATCGCGGTCGATGTATGGTTCGGCACTCAGGGCATCTATGGCCGAAAGATAGTCTTTCATGTTTTGTCCACCGTAGTCACCACTGATCTGCTCCAGCCATTCCTGCCCAAAACCCGGTAATCCCCGGCGGTTGGGGGCAACTATGATGTAATCGTTCGCAGCCATCAGTTGTAAATTCCAGCGGAATGACCAGAATTGACTGACAGGGCTCTGTGGTCCACCCTGACAATATAGAATGGCGGGATATTTTTTGGCCGGATCAAAATGTGGCGGATACACCACCCAGACCAGCATTTCTTTATTGTCAGTAGTTTTTACCCAGCGTTCTTCTACTTTGCCCATTGTGAGTTGATCGTAAACAGTCTTGTTTTCGCGGCTTAAATCGAGCATCTCCCCGTTTTGGGGATCGATACGGATAATTTCGTTGGCCTGCGAAAGAGAATGCCTCAATCCGACCAGATAATCACCGGCTACATGCACATCGGCAAAATCGTAATCGCCACGGGTAATTTGCCTGATGGGACTTCCATCGGTAAATGCCTGATAAATGTGAATTCTTCCATGCCAACAGCTTACGAAATAAAGCGATTGGGCATCGTCAGCCCAGACCACTGAGTTGGCTTCCTGATCGAAATCAACCGTGAGATCTTTCATTTTGCCGGTGTTAAGCTCATACACCATCAGGCGGTTTTTGTCAGACTCATAACCATCGCGCGACATACTGCAAAAAGCCAGACTGCCTCCGCAGGGTGAAAACACGGGATTGGTGTCGTAACCCGGCAGTTCTGCGGTAATATTTTCAGTACGGTAGTTTTCTTCCAGGTAGCAAAGGTAAATATCGGAATTGGTCGAACGTGAATAATCAACACCGGTCTTCTTACGGCAGGTATAGGCTACTGTTTTTCCGTCGGGCGACCAGGCCAGTTGCTCTATGCCTCCCCAGGGTTTCATGGGCGACTCAAAAGGTTCATCCTGAAGCAGATCACGCACATTGCTTAAACCTCTGGAAGAGAAATCGGCCACAAAAGGATGTGGAATGCTTTCTACCCATTCATCCCAATGCTTGTACATCAGATCATCAATGATCCTGCCACTGGTTTTATCCAGATCGGGATAATAATCGGCTGCTCTTTTTCCGTATTTAACTTGTGCTATGTAGAGCAGCTTTTTGCCGTCGGGCGAAAAACGAAAAGCCTCTATGCCTCCTTCGACCGAAGTAAGCCTTTTGGGTTTATTGCCATCGGGCAACATCTGCCACAGTTGGGAACTGCCCGATACAGAGGAGAGAAAGAATATTTTTTTGCCGTCGGCCGACCATTGAGCTGCTGCCTCCGAAACAGCAGTCTGTGTAATTTGTTTGCGTTGATTTCCCTCCAAATCGACGACATAAAGCTCTCTGTTTCCTTTGTTTTGGGTTATACTGTAATATGAAACTCCATACAATATACTCTTTTTATCCGGTGAAAGCTGAATGTCACTTAACCTGCCCATACTCCATAACACTTCCGGAGTCATAGTTTCGCCGGTCAATTCAAGACGGGGTTTGCTTATTGGAGATTCTTTTGATTTGTTGCCCTCTTTGGGGGAGCAGGAAAAACTAAGTGCCGCAATAGCCATTAGAGTCAGTATTTTGTTGTTAGTATGCATATTCATAGAGCTTATGTTAATAACTGACAAAGATAAACCGCTTTTCTAAAAAAACAAAAAGGTGTCGGTAAACCGACACCTTTAATACTTTTAGTTTTTTTGGCTCTATCCGAGATAAGTCTTGAGAAATTTGCTTCTGGATGTGTTGCGTAAACGCCGTATGGCTTTTTCCTTGATTTGCCGGACACGTTCCCGGGTCAAACCAAATTTATCTCCGATTTCTTCCAGCGTCATTTCCTGACATCCTAAACCAAAAAACATTTTAACAATTTCGCTCTCACGTTCCGTCAAGGTTGACAAGGCACGATCGATTTCCAGACTGAGCGATTCGTTCATAAGCGAACGGTCGGCCAGTGGTGAATCGTCGTTGATCAGCACATCCAGCAGGTTGTTGTCTTCTCCTTCCACAAAAGGAGCATCCACCGAAATATGACGACCGGACACCTTGAGAGTGTCGGTAATCTTATCTACTGGGATATTCAACTCTTCAGACAATTCCTCGGGCGAAGGTTTCCGTTCGTTTTCCTGTTCGAATTTCGAAAATGCTTTGGTGATTTTGTTCAAAGAACCCACCTGGTTTAATGGAAGGCGTACTATACGGGACTGTTCGGCCAGGGCTTGCAAAATAGATTGCCTGATCCACCACACGGCGTAGGAAATAAACTTAAAGCCACGGGTTTCGTCAAATTTTTCTGCTGCCTTAATCAGACCCAGATTACCCTCGTTGATCAAATCGGGTAAACTTAGGCCCTGGTTTTGGTATTGTTTGGCTACAGAAACCACGAAACGCAAATTGGCACGGGTAAGTTTTTCCAAAGCTGCGCGGTCACCGTTGCGAATGCGTTGAGCCAGTTCCACTTCCTCGTCCACCTTGATAAGTTCTTCCCGTCCGATTTCCTGAAGGTATTTGTCCAGAGAAGCACTTTCGCGATTGGTGATGGATTTGGTGATTTTAAGCTGTCTCATGCTTTATAAAAATAGGAGGTGCAAAGATACGTTTAATTTTTGAATTATTCAGGTTATTTCCCGAATTTAATTTTCCTGCTCTATTGAGTCAAATCTACTGCGTAATAAGCCACTTTTCCGCTGGGATATATACCCACTATGAACAATGCAGCCTCACCGAATCCGGCATTTTTCTGAACATCTCGTACGATATTTTCAAAATTGCCGACAGACTCTACACGTTTGTCGTTTACTTTCAGAATGATGAATCCTTTGCGCACACCTGCTTCTTTCAATTTTCCGTCGGTCAGTCCGCTTACCTGGATTCCATAGCTGATGTTTAATTGCCTTTTTTCATTGGCATCAAGTTCTTTGAAAGCAGCTCCCAGCACATCGACGCCGGCTTCTTTGACAATGGCGGTATTGCCTTGCAAATTGCGCAAAGTTACGTCAAAGTTCAATTCTTTTTTGTCTCTGAGCACTGTTAGCCCTACTCTATCTCCGGGACGGTGACGACTGACCTTTTCCTGCAATTCAGCGGCTCTGGCAACTTTCTCGCCATCGATGGCAATAACAATATCGCCTTCCTTTATTCCGGCATCCATCGCGCCACTGCGATCACCTACCGCAGCAATATAGACTCCTTCGGTGACTTCGATCTTCTTTTCTTTGGAGAGTTCCGGAGTAATATCATTAATAGTTACCCCCAACATAGCTCTTTGTACGGAGCCGTACTCTTTGATGTCAGTAACTACCTTTTTTACAATACTCACAGGCACTGCAAAGGAATAACCCGAATAAGCACCTGAACTCGAAATAATTGCCGTATTAATACCGACCAGTTCTCCTCTGGTATTCACCAAAGCACCTCCGCTGTTGCCGGGATTCACAGCGGCATCGGTCTGAATAAAAGATTCAATGCTGAGGTTTGAGTAGCTTTTCCCTTGTTGTATTCTATTTTGATTATTGCTTCTCAAAATACCAATATCTCTGCCCTTGGCACTGACTATACCGGCAGTAACTGTCGAAGTCAGGTTCAGAGGATTACCCACGGCCAGTACCCACTCACCAATCTTAAGCTCATCCGAATTTCCGAAAGAGATAAAATTAAGGCCTTTTTCTTCAATTTTTATCAATGCAATGTCGGTACTGGGATCGCTTCCTATCACTTTGGCCAGATAATTGCGTCGGTCGTTGAGAGTGACCGATATTTCGTCGGCACCGTCAATAACGTGATTATTGGTTACTATATAACCGTCAGCCGATATAATAACTCCCGAACCATAACCGGTTTGGGGTTGCGGGACCTGATTGTAATCGCGATAGCCAAAGAAATATTCAAAAATATCCATAGGCCCGCTATTGCCGGCAGACCTCATCGTTTTAGAAGCAATATGAACAACAGTATGTACGGTTTGCTCGGCAGCATGAGTAAAATCCGTTTCTATGGCTGGTACGACTTCGGCTTTAACCAAACGGGCAGCTTGTTCAGACTGATTGATAGTTTGTTCTTTAACCAGGTTTACCAAACGGTCGGATAATTTGGAAACCATTAAATAAGTGACTCCTGCACTCAGCAGCACCAGTGATACTACTATTAGAAAATTTTTCCAGAACTTTTTCATTGTTGTATGATTTACTATTATTATTATTAATGTGTATTTGTAGTTGATAGCTACAAAAACAATTCCTAAACGAGTATGTTTGCTTTTTATTTCATCGCAATTAACAGTGTATCGCTCTAATTAATAATGTTTAATTGACTCTTTAACAAGATTTTATGCTATATCGTAAATTCATACCTTCGTATCAGGGCTCATAAATCAACACCGTCATTTTGTCAGTATAAAACTACCTGCAAGTAAAAAAGGGGACAAAATGGTACAAATAACAAATTATGCACTATTTTTGCAGCCAAGCAGAGAACCGGCTTGTCGCTTTTTTAAAGAGGAAAGTCCGGGCAACGCAGAGCACCATACTTTCTAACGGAAAGCTGCTTGCGAGAGCAGAGTTAAGGTAACAGAAAATAACCGCCTCCCCCGGGAGGTAAGGGTGAAAAGGCGGGGTAAGAGCCCACCGCTTCTTCAGCGATGAAGAAGGCCGTACCACTTATGGGTTGCAAGGCCAAGTATACCGGCGATTCAGGGTTGCTCGCCCGATGCCGGAGGGTAGGCCGCTGGAACTTTGTGGCAACACAAGGTCAAGATAAATGACAAGCACTTAGCAATAAGTACAGAACCCGGCTTATAGGTTCTCTGTTTTTTGAATATTCAAGTATAACTACATATATTACTAGTTAAACTATTGACCATAAAGGTTCATGAAAGCATCACCAAACAATATCCGTAAACAAATCCGGACCTTCCTGAGTTTTATATCAAGGGACATCTGGCGGATCTCCGAACACGAGGTAGGCGGATTGAGGCATCGCATCTACAATATCATCAGAACTATTATTCTGGCCAGCAAGGGTTTTTCCAATAACGAACTGGTAACCAAAGCCTCTTCGCTTACTTTTTTTTCTCTCTTTGCCCTGGTACCCTTGCTGGGATTAATTCTGGGCATTGCCAAAGGCTTCGGTTTTCAGCAATTGATAGAAACACAATTGATCAGGTCTATGCCCGGCCATACCGAAGTGCTGGACTTTTTGTTCAGCTTTGTCGAATCAATACTGGAAGTTGCCGGAAGCGGAGTCATAGTTGGTGTAGGCATCTTGTTTATCATCTTCTCTGTCTGGGCTATTCTGAACAATATTGAGATATCTTTCAACAAAATCTGGCAAATACCCAAAAGCAGAGGCTTTTTGCGTAAGGTTACAGATTACATGGCTCTATTGTTGATTATTCCAATCTTATTGATTATTTCGAGCGGTGCTTCGATCTTTCTCAATACCATGATGGAAAAATCAAGTATTTTAGCCGCTGTCAGCCCACTGGTGAATTTTCTCATGAAATTGTCGCCTTTCTTTATCTCCTGGTTATTGTTTACTCTGCTGTACATTCTGGCACCCAATACCAAGGTTCGCTTCAAAAATGCGGCTATATCGGGTTTGATAGTGGGGACCGCCTTCCAGATTTTTCAAAGTCTGTATATAGGCGGGCAGTTGTGGGTGAACCGTTACAATGCCATTTACGGTAGTTTCGCGGCTTTTCCCCTTTTGTTGCTTTGGTTGCAACTGGCCTGGATTATGGTACTTTTCGGAGCCGAAATTACCTTTGCCTCTCAAAACATACGAAATTTCTTTTTTGAAAAGGAAATCAAAAACATCAGTGACCGTTACAACTATTTTACTACACTTATGATCACAGGTATCATTTGCAAACGCTTCGAAAACAGGGAAGCTCCATTGTCTGCCCTGGACATATCCACCATATACCATATCCCTTCAAGGCTCACACAACGCATTCTGAATCTGTTGATAGAGATGAAAATCATCAATCAGACCATCAGCGACGAAGACAAAAGAGTTGTGACTTACCAACCGGCTATGGATATCAACCAGATCACAGTAGGCATGATACTCAAATCAATGTTTGATTTTGGAACGGAAGATTTCAAAATGGACATACAAGGCCGTTTCCGCCGGCATTGGAATGTTATGCTGGATATCGAAAAAGAGCTGCAGGAAAAAGGCGACCAGGTCTTGGTTAAAGATTTATAATCAAATTTATCGAAAAGCATTATTCACTTAAAAACTACATCAATGGCAAAATCAAGAATTATTTGGATTGTTCTTATCGTTGTTGTCCTGATTGGGCTGTGGTTAACCAGAATCTACAACAGCCTGGTGACAGCAGACGAAAATGTCTCTACTGCCTGGTCTCAGGTAGAAAACGTGTATCAGCGCCGCCTGGATTTGATTCCTAATTTGGTGAGCACGGTGCAGGGCGCAGCCGATTTTGAGCGCAACACGCTGAACGAAGTTATTCAGGCCCGCGCAGCAGCCTCCTCAATCAATCTTGATGCCGGCAACCTGAACGAAGCCAACCTGGCCGCATTCCAACAGGCCCAGGACGGCCTGGGGCAAGCTCTGAGCAGACTGATGGTAGTTATTGAGCGCTACCCCGAACTCAAAGCCAATCAAAACTTCCGGGATCTCCAATCGCAATTGGAGGGCACCGAAAACCGCATTGCCGTAGAACGCAATCGTTTCAACGAAGCGGTAAGGATTTACAACACTTCCATCAGGCGTTTTCCTAAAAATGCCATTGCAGGAATGTTTGGTTTTGAGGCCAAAGCCTATTTCCAGGCGGATGAAAATGCCCACAAAGCTCCACAGGTACAATTTTAACTTATGAAACATCTGCTGCGAGGCTGTCTTTTGGTCTTGTCTTTTTGGTTAACGCTCAACTTACAGGCTCAAATTCCCCAAAGGCCTGTTCCCCCAAGACTGGTAAACGATTTTGCCGGCCTGCTGGACAATAGAATGACCTATAAGCTGGAACATGACTTGGTAGCTTTCGACGACAGCACTTCCAACCAGATTTGTCTGGTTATTGTGAATGATCTGCAGGGTATGGACATACTGGATCTGGCTTTTAAAATCGGAGAACAATGGCAGGTAGGTCAAAAGGGTTTTGATAACGGAGCTGTATTGCTTATTAAAACCAAGACAAGTACGGGAGGAGAAATAGCCATAGCCACCGGTTACGGCCTGGAAGCCGTGCTGACCGATGCCGTCTGTAAGCGGATTATCGAAGAAGACATATTGCCTTTGTTCCGACAGGAACGTTATTACGAAGGCATACAGGCTGGTTTGGAACGAATAATGCTGTTAGCGTCCGGGGAATTTGCTTACGAATCAACAGATCAGGATCTTATAACGGCTTTCGGTTTCTTTGCTTTGTTTGTTTTCTTTATTCTTGTCTTCATAGTACTTCTAAGCAAAAAAAACAAGGGAAACAACAGCGACGGCGGAACAAACAAAGGTAAATTTACGCTGAGCGATTTAGCTAAAGCCATCCTTTTGTCAGGTATGGCCTCCGGTGGTCGCTCCAGGGGAGGTTCTTTTGGCGGCGGCACAGGAGGATTTGGAGGTTTCGGGGGTGGACGCTTCGGCGGAGGAGGTGCAAAAGGAGGCTGGTAATCAGACCTATAACGCCCTTCTAATCATTTTCTTCTTTATTTTTATCGCCTATTTCCTTGCTTTCTTCCAGTTTCAAAGCAAGATCACCTTCTTGTTCCACAATAATTTT
>JAQUTN010000150.1 GCA_028694375.1 Bacteroidales bacterium | reverse complement strand
AGGGCTTTGCTCTGGTAAAGCTGATATTCGTCCAGAATAAAATCTTTGCGTAACAAAGGCCGCTGAACGCTTTCCCTTGCCAAAGAAAGATCCTGAGTGCTTCCTCCAAAAAAGTGTTCGTCGGTCAGCACAGAAATTCCGCTTGCACCGGATGATTCGTAAGCCGAACAAAGCTCTGCTGCAGCGGCCTCGGGATGAATCCAGCCCTTGGAAGGCGACTTCCGTTTAAATTCGGCAACGATACCAGTGGTCGAGTGTTGCAGTGCTTCTTTTAAAGAAATACACTTGCGCTCATACAAAGGCTGCGCCCTCAGTTGATCAATGCTCATCAGCGCTTTGTCCCTGGCAATGATGGTTTTTTTGTAATTCAGTATTTCGTCCAGGATGTTCATTCTTAAGTAATAATAATTGGTAACCTTAAACATCAGCAATAAATCTCCAAAAAGCGTTTAAATGACTTCGCTGCGCGGCCCGAAAACAAACTCTCTTCGGCCATGGAACGGCAGGTTTCCAGAGACAATTCAGGCTTCAGTGTTTGTATGGCCAATGCCGCATTCATCAATACTACGGTGGTTTGTGCCTTGCCGGCTTTGTTCTCAAGTACCTGTTTAAAAAGCAAGGCTGCCTCTCCGACCGAATTTCCTCCGCTCAGTTCTGCCTGCGAGACAGTTGCAGTCACAAAATGTTCCGGTGAAAGCAGGTATTCCCTTGTGTTGTTGATGATTTTGGCTTCGGCAGTCAGCGACAATTCGTCGTAACCATCAAGACTGTGCACCAAAGTGTATTTGGTGCCAATACGTTCGTTGATATACTTATAGAGTCTCAGCATGGTCAGGCTGTACACCCCCAGTAATTGATACTGCGGTTGGGCCGGATTGATCAGCGGGCCTAAAACATTGAAAAAAGTCCGCACCCCGAGGGCTTTGCGCACCGGAGCAATATTTTTCATAGCCGGATTAAACAAAGGGGCATGCAAAAAGGCAAAGCCGCATTGTTCAATGGCACGTTGCAACACAGAGCTCTCCGAGCTGAAACGAGCGCCAAAGTATTCAAGCACGTTCGAAGCCCCGCTCACCGAAGTAGCCCCGTAATTTCCGTGTTTAGCTACTTTGAATCCGGCTCCGGCCACCACGAAACAACTCAAGGTAGAAATATTGAAGCTGTTTTTGCCGTCACCCCCCGTCCCTACAATATCAATAGCCTCGTAAGCACTCAGGTCCACTTTTATGGCCAGATTCAACAAAGCTTCGCGAAAGCCCATCAGTTCGTCCAGGGTGATGGGACGCATCAGGTAAACAGTTATGAATGAAGCCATCTGTTCGTTGTTGTATTCGCCCGCAGCAATCCTGGTCAGCACTTCTGCGGCTTCTGTCCGGCTAAGACTGTGATAGTCGAACATATTGGTCAGTATTTGTTTCATTTCGTTATATTAAGCAAGTAACCAGTTATGAATAATTTGTTCCCCGCAGGGTGTCAGCACCGATTCGGGGTGAAACTGAACACCGCGTACATGGAAGCTACGGTGCCTGAGAGCCATAATCATACCCTGCTCGTCTTCGGCAGTTAGCTCGAGACAGTCCGGCAGTCCTTCTTTGGAAACTGCCCAGGAATGATAGCGTCCGGCCTCGAAAACAGCCGGAAGCTTATCGAACAGAATATCTTGCTTTACAACATGAATGGGACTGGCAATGCCGTGATAAACCCGCGGGAGATTGATCAGCTTGCCGCCGAACACTTCGGCAATGGCTTGCATACCCAGACAGACCCCCAATATGGGCTTCTGTGGAGCGTATTGTCTTATGATTTCCAACAACAGGCCCGATTCCGAAGGAATGCCCGGCCCGGGCGATAAGAGTATTTTGTCGAAGCGGGCAATCTCATTCAGCGTAATCTTGTCGTTGCGATGTACTTCCAAGTCCGTAAAGCCCAGTTTTCGAACAGCATGTACCAGGTTGTAAGTAAAAGAGTCGTAATTGTCTATAAGTAGTATTTTCATAATTCTGTTTGTTTAGATGCCAAATCAATGGCCTTTTTCAAGGCTCCCAGCTTACTGTTCACTTCCTGCAATTCCTTTTCTTCGTCCGATTTAGCCACTATGCCGGCACCGGCCTGATAATAAAGCACATTATCCCTGCTCAGAAAAGAGCGTATAGTAATGGCCTGATTCATGCTGCCGTCAAAACCGATGTATCCTATACAGCCGCCGTATAGTTCTCTGTCGTGGGCTTCGATCTGGTCAATCAATTGCATAGCCCTGATTTTGGGAGCTCCCGACAAAGTACCGGCAGGGAAGGTATCTGCAAACAAGCGGATGCGATTGGTGTCCGGAGCAAGTTCTGCACGCACCAGCGAAACCAGATGCATCACATGCGAGTAGTTTTGAAGTTCGCGAAAAAGGGCCACACTCACTTTGTCGGCATTGCGGCTCAGGTCGTTGCGAGCCAGATCGACCAACATCACATGCTCGGCATTTTCCTTGGGATCTTTGAGCAAAGCCTCTCCTGCTTCTATGTCTTGTTGGGCATTACCGCTGATGGGCGCAGTGCCGGCTATGGGCGTAATATACACCTTGTCGTCCCTGATTACCAGATGTGCTTCGGGCGAAGAGCCGAAAACACGGAAAGAGCCAAAGTCGAAATAAAACAGATAAGGCGAAGGATTGATGGAGCGCAGCCTGCGGTAGAGCAGAATGTCATCGCCCTTAAAGGCCTGCTTAAAGCGCCTGGACAAGACGATTTGAAACACGTCCCCTCTGTAACAATGCGCTTTGCCGCGGCTGACCATGGCGCGATAATCTTCGTCAGTGATGTCCGAAACTTCCGGGCCTGTTGTCTGAAAATCGTATAAGGCAATATTGGGACTTTCCAGTATGTGCAGGATATCCTGAATACGGCTGCTTTCGCCCTCAAGGAGATTCTCTGTCACAGAAATCTCGTTGCGGTAATGATTCATTCCAATGACGTATTTGTACAAAACATACTGCATTTCGGGCAGTTTGTTGCCGGAGATACTGGCATTTTGGGGGTTTGCAACGCTGTCGGGACTGCCGGAGTTTTCGGAACTCTCAGCGTTCAGGGGATTTTCGAAGGCGGACAGGCTCAAGTCCTCGAAATGACGTACCGCTCCGTAGGCGGTATAGCCAAAAAACCCGTTTACCAGGCCTGCCTCCTGCCCTTGCAATTGAAAGGAGGCGATGAAATCATTCAGACTATCGGCAACTGTATGTTTGTCCTGGATGCGGATGTCCTGTTTTTTCCCGTCGGGAAAACTCATGCAAATACTTTCATTTTCCACTTTGTAGCTTGCCATCGGCGAAAAGGCAATATACGAGTTGCTGTTTACCGCCGTATGGTAATCGGAACTTTCCAGTAAGACCGAGTGTTTATACAAATCCCGTATCTTCAGATAAAGGCCAACAGGTGTTTGCAGGTCTCCCAGCAATTTACGGGAATTCAGCTTTAGTAATGTAGTTTTCATTGTATTCAAAGTTTAAATTCGTCGAAATAATTCAAAAAAGCAGGCATGTCTTTGTCTCCCCTGCCCGACAAAGTCAAAACTACGATATCCGAAGGCCGGAACTCAAGTTTGCCCAGGCAGGCAAGTGCATGAGCACTTTCGATGGCCGGGATTATTCCTTCGAGCCGGGTCAAGTCCAGAGCAGCCTCCATAGCTTCATCGTCGGTGATGGCCAACACTTTGGCTCTGCCGCTTTTGGCCAGGTGGGCATGAATGGGCCCGATGCCCGGATAATCCAGACCGGCCGAAATAGAATATGGTTCTATTATCTGGCCGTCTTCGGTTTGCATCACCAAGGTACGGCTGCCGTGTATTACGCCTTCGCGGCCCAGATGAATGGTGGCGGCCGATTGCCCACTCTCCAGCCCCAGCCCGGCGGCTTCTGCTTCGATCAGCTGCACCCTGGTATCGTCCAGGTAATGGTAAAAACTTCCGGCAGCGTTGCTGCCACCGCCTACGCAGGCCAGCAGATAATCCGGGTAATCACGGCCCTCTTTTTGATGCAATTGGGCTTTGATCTCTTCGGAAATCACCGATTGAAAACGAGTTACCATATCCGGGTAAGGATGCGGACCAACTACCGAACCAATGATGTAAAATGTGTTTTCAGGGTGACAACACCAGTCGCGCAGGGCTTCGTTGGTGGCGTCCTTAAGGGTTCTGTTTCCCGAAGTGACGGGAACAACCTCTGCGCCGAGCATACGCATTTTTTGCACGTTCAGGTATTGCCGCTCCACATCGAGTTCTCCCATATAAACAATGCATTGCATATTGCACAGGGCACAAACGGTGGCAGTGGCCAGGCCGTGTTGCCCTGCCCCGGTCTCGGCAATGATGCGGGTTTTGCCCATGCGTTTGGCCATCAGAATCTGACCGATGGTATTGTTGATCTTATGCGCACCGGTGTGATTGAGGTCTTCTCTTTTAAGGTAAATACGAGCCTTGTAACGCTCCGAAAGACGTTTGGCCAGGTACAAAGGCGAAGGCCGTCCTACGTA
>JAQUTN010000149.1 GCA_028694375.1 Bacteroidales bacterium | reverse complement strand
TCGTAGTCGGCTGAATTACCCCAAATACCAAAAATATAGGTTCCGGTTTTGGTGTCATCGGCTTCGTCGTTGTTGTAAGAGATGGCGGGATGACTTACGTACCAGCCTTTAAACACACCGGCGGAGTCAAATCTCCAATAGGTTGGAATGTCACCGTCTCCTTCTTCGAAGCTGGGGTTAATGATGTAGGTTTCGGTTACATCTTGCAGGGCCTGGACTTGTTGAAGTCCGATACTTAAGCAGAAGAGCATAAGCATGAGTAATTTTGTTTTCATAGGCAAGGGATTAGTATTGGTTAAAAAAATGAATGATCAGAAACAAAAGTAGGAACATCGACAAACAAAAAATGATAGAAAAATCCAATTAAGTTGTACAATCGTCCAATTCTTTGTTATATCTGATTTTTCTCTGTATGATTTATTCTGCATCTTTTAATAGTTACAATAATTGAGTCTTCAATTGTTGGGGCGAAAACCTTTAACATAAAATTCCGATATCCCGGTAGCAATTTTGCTGGACATACTTAAGCGGATTTTGGTGGTATTTATGTTTAGTTTATCCAAGACATTGAAAGTATCCATTACTGTTCCAATATCTTCGAGTTTGATCCAGTTATCGGCAGACCAATATTCAATATAAGCCGTTTCGGGCTGTAGCAAACCGCTGAAATCGGTCCACCAATAAACCCCTATTTCTGATACAGTGCAGGCTTGCTCCCATTCGTATTGTACCCAGTGCAGCACACCCTGCCTGCCATCCCAATTACCGTATTTAGGATAAGTTTTATCGCTGGAATTATCCGGCACTAAACCATCACGCACCGCTTCCAGGCTTTCCCAGCCTGAACAATGCGAAGTACTGAGCGTTGCCGTCGTCGCCAGATTCTCTTCGATATTACCGGCCAGATAATCTGTCAGAGCAGATTCCAGTAAATCCAACGCTTGGTGCAATTCGTCTATACTACTTTGTTCCGAAAGCTGACGGCTCAACACATCCTGATAAGAGGATTGTAATGCAGCTTTGCCATCAAAATCAGTATCATTAAGCCAGGTCGCAATTTCGGCGAGTAAATCGCTTAATTCCTGAAACAAGCTTTCGGAAGTGTCTTCTTGTATATTTCCGGCAGGATAATTATCAATAACCTCTGTCAGTACATCCAAGCGATCGGTCAACCAGTTCTTCATGCGAACAATTTCTTCGGCATAATTCTTATCTATAGGCCAACGTTCAAAATCTCTGGCCATGGCTGCAGCTGTATGAGCTGCATAATCGTCCATCATCCCCAGGCAATAGTCGAGACATTCGGGTTGGATTTCGGCCCATCGCTCTTTGA
Source organism: Bacteroidales bacterium (assembly GCA_028694375.1). GTDB lineage: Bacteria > Bacteroidota > Bacteroidia > Bacteroidales > UBA1402 > UBA1402. The sequence goes on along the minus strand of JAQUTN010000149.1, from coordinate 3,221 downwards.
ATTGTTGAACAAATAATGTATTATCAAACATTTGTGTAAAAAAAGGCGACAGATTGCGAGCCTGAGTATGCCTGAAAGGATCTGTTCCCAATATTAATTCCTGTGTCGTAAAATAGTTATGCCCTGTGGTCATGGTACTCCAGTCAAAATCGAAACCGGCATCAAAATCCCAGACCGGCCCCATGCGATACACCTCATCGGTATCTTTATACATATATACGCTGCGGGGAGCCTCCATTTCAACATTGTACACCATTTCCTGGATAATCAGGTAATCAATGAGCGAGGCTAAGTCAAACCTCTGAGATAAATCTCTGTATTTGCCCTGGTTGATCAGAAGTTCCAGTTCCTGAAAATCAGATTTTATCAGATCAATTACCTCTTCGGTCGGGTCTTCGGGATGTTTCACACAAATGGGCAGATGATAATAGGCGGACCAGAAATTATCTTCGGCTTCGGGGGCCAGTTCAGGCCCGTCGTCCTTATCGAGCGAAAGCAACACTCCTTCGTTGACGTCAATATCCACCCTGTCTCCTGCCTGTTCAATTTGCTCAGTCAACTGGTACAAACCGATGTAATCGCCATTGAGAGTGACTTCCACAAAACGAGAATGGTTAGTAAAGGGTAAGCCAAGCCAGGAGGCCATTTCAAATCCGAATGCATTCATCAGATTAGTAGGATCCCGGTAATTGGCCAGCAACACCCAGTCTTTGTTGGAACCCAATCCCAGTATTTTTGCTTTTTCGTCCAGCTTGATACGATAGGGCTTTTTGTCGTACCACAACCAGGTGGAATTGCCCCGGCCTCTGATACGTGCTGTTCCGTTGTAATCGGCGTACATTTCTTTGCCGTCTATTTCTATTACACAATTCAGGTAATCTGCTTTGTCTTTTGATATAACCGGAGCATTGTCATGAACCTGTATATTTATGGTGGGAACTTCAAAACGTCGAAGGCATTCAGAAGCAGACCACTCAAAGAAAACCAGGCTGTCGGCCTGATTGTCTGTAAAGAAAAACAGACTATCAGTCTTGTGTAACCAGAAACCTGCCTGGGGAGAATCAACGAAACGAATGCTGTCAATTTTGGACAAAAGATGGTGCTCTTTGATACTACCGTCCCTGTATATGGCCATTCTTTTTTGGGAAAAGGCCGGAACGACTGCCAGCAAAGTACAGAAAAACGCTAAGAAGGTCGGTATCAGATTTTTAATTTTAGTCATCGTTACTTGCTAAATATCCCTGACAGCCTAAATGATTAACGGCAACAAGTATCATATACCGCAACACAGTCGGGATGCGGGGCAAATGTAGCCCATATCCTTTAGGAGAGCCAAAACATTTGTCCTAAGCACTACGACAATCGTCCAAAATTATCTTTGTTTATTCGTTAATCATCGCAAAAATGCGTATTTATACACAGCATATTCTTTCTATAACAGAAACAATTTTTTACATTTGTTCCCGCAGCTTTTTATCGCTCCAGGTATTCAAAACATACAAATATTCAAATACTATGAAACTCTTCCGAAATCTTTTGATTTTAACCATCCTAAGCCTGATTTTCACAAATTGCAGCAAAGAAAAGGATTTTCGCCTTTGGGCTCCTACTCCGCCCATGGGCTGGAACAGCTGGGATTGCTACGGTCCTACGGTCGAAGAACACGAAGTAAAAGCCAACGCCGATTATATGGCCGAACACCTAAAAGAATTCGGTTGGGAATACATTGTGGTGGATATCCGTTGGTTTGTAGAAAACGACAAAGCCGGAGGATACAATCAGACAGATCCGCGTTATGTTATGGACAAATACGGACGTTACCTGCCGGCTGTGAACCGCTTCCCCTCGGCCGCGCAGGGCAAAGGCTTCAAGCCTCTGGCCGATTATATACACAGCAAAGGCCTGAAATTTGGCATCCACATCATGAGGGGCATTCCGGTGGAAGCCGTCAACAAAAAACTGCCCATCAAAGGAGCCAAAGGCATTACGGCCGATCAGATTTACTCCACCGATCTGCAATGCACCTGGTTGAGGGATAATTACACCATTCTGGCCGATAAATCGGGGGCACAGGAGTATTATAACTCTATTTTTGACCTTTATGCTTCCTGGGGAGTGGATTTTATAAAAATTGACGATCTCTCCAGGCCCTATCACCAGGCCGAGATTGAATTGATACGCAAAGCCATAGACCAATGCGGCCGGAAAATTGTTCTGAGCACATCGCCCGGAGCAACTCCCCTGTCTGCCGCAGAACACGTGAGCAATCACGCCAATATGTGGCGCATGGTCGACGATGTTTGGGATTCCTGGTGGCACATTGCCCATCTTATGGAAGTGGCCCAAGGCTGGTTTCCTTATATTAAAGCAGGCACCTGGCCCGACTGCGACATGATTCCGCTAGGGCGCATATCCATACGGGGCGAAAGAGGCAGAGATCGTATGAGCCGGCTTAGTCCGGATGAACAATATCTGTTGATGACTTTCTTCAGCATCTTCCGTTCCCCTTTGATGTTTGGCGGCGACCTGCCCAGCAACGATGCCTTTACCCTTTCGCTGCTGACCAACAAAGAAGTACTCAGGATGCATCGCGAAAGTTGTAATGTTCGTCAACTCTATCGAAAAGAGAATAAAATTGCCCTGACTTCCGAAAATACAGCTACAGGTGAACGCTACCTGGCTCTGTTTAATATTGACGACCACAGCAGTCAAAGCGTTGCGGTTCCTTTGACTGAACTTGGGCTCGAAACGGAATGTCGCGTCACCGAGCTCTGGCAGAACCAGACTCTGACTTTCAGCGACAGCATCCACAGTGTTCTAAGACCTCACGCTTGTGTGCTCTACAAAATCCATCCGGCAGAAAATCCCTGATAAGAGTCTCCTCTATTAATTAAGGAGTTTTAAACATAAACTACTCTCTTTCAATTTGAACCTGCTTTAACTAATTAATGCTTTATGTACGAAAAAGATAAACGCATAGTAATGACCCTGGACGCCGGGGGAACTAATTTTGTTTTCTCAGCCGTACAAGCACATCGCGAAATAGTGGAAGCTCTGCGTTTGCCCTCATCGGCTGACAAGCTTGAGCAGAGCCTCGATCATCTGGAACAGGGTTTTTCTCAGGTATTATCGCAATTAAAAAAGGCCCCGGTTGCTATCAGTTTTGCCTTCCCGGGACCGGCCGACTACAGCCGTGGCATCATTATGGATTTAAATAATTT
>JAQUTN010000148.1 GCA_028694375.1 Bacteroidales bacterium | reverse complement strand
GTACGCCTTATCGACAAAACTCCCCGCAAAGGAGCCGAAGGCCTCAATATTGCCTTTCTACATCCCAAATTCACCCTGGGCGTATTGACCGAATTATGTGAAGATCCTAACAAATAAAAACCAATATCGATGAGTAATCAACTGGAAAAAGTAAAAGAATTAATTGCTTTTCGCGAGCAAGCCCGTTTAGGCGGCGGAGAAAAAGCAATCGACAAGCAGCATGCCAAAGGAAAATACACCGCTCGTGAGCGTATCAATATGCTTTTGGACGAAGGTAGTTTCGAAGAGTTCGATATGTTTGTAAAACATCGTTGCACCAATTTTGGACAAGACAAGAAGCATTTTCTGGGTGACGGAGTGGTAACCGGCTACGGAACCATCGAAGGTCGTCTTGTATATGTTTTTGCCCAGGATTTTACCGTCTTTGGCGGTTCTCTTTCGGAAACCATGTCGCTCAAGATTTGTAAAGTAATGGATCAGGCCATGAAAATGGGGGCTCCGGTGATTGGAATTAACGACTCCGGAGGCGCACGTATTCAGGAAGGAATCAATGCTTTGGCCGGTTATGCCGAAATTTTTGAACGAAATATCCTGGCTTCGGGTGTCATTCCGCAGATTTCCGGCATCTTTGGTCCCTGTGCAGGCGGAGCGGTATATTCTCCGGCTTTGACCGATTTTACTCTTATGACCAAAGGAACTTCCTATATGTTTTTGACCGGTCCTAAGGTGGTGAAAACTGTAACCGGAGAGGACGTTACTCAGGAACAACTGGGAGGAGCTTCAGTGCACGCTACCAAATCGGGCGTAACACATTTTGCAGTCGATACCGAAGAGGAGGGCATTGCTCTTATCAGAAGATTACTGGGTTATATTCCGCAAAATAATCTGGAAGAGGCCCCTCTGAAGGATTGTACTGATCCTATCGACCGTCTGGAAGATTCTTTAAACGAAATTATTCCGGACAGTCCCAACAAGCCTTACGATATGTACGAGGTGATAGGAGCCATAGTAGACAACGGTGAATTCCTGGAAGTACATGCCGATTACTCCAAGAATATTATTGTTGGATTTGCCCGCTTCAACGGACAATCGGTGGGTATAGTTGCCAACCAGCCCAAAATGCTTGCCGGTGTCTTGGATTGCAACGCATCCAGAAAAGCGGCACGTTTTGTTCGTTTTTGTGATGCTTTCAACATTCCTTTAGTTACCTTGGTTGATGTACCCGGATTCTTACCCGGTACCGGACAGGAATACGGTGGCGTAATTGTGCATGGTGCTAAGCTGATGTATGCCTATGGCGAAGCCACGGTTCCCAAAGTGACAGTAACCTTGCGCAAATCCTACGGCGGATCTCATATTGTGATGAGTTGCAAACAATTGCGCGGCGATATTAATTATGCCTGGCCAACGGCCGAAATCGCTGTAATGGGTGCTTCAGGTGCAGTAGAAGTATTGTATGCAAAAGAAGTAGCTGCTGCCGAAAATCCGGCAAAACTGGCTGCAGATAAAGAAGCCGAATACAGTGAAGCCTTTCAGAATCCATACAGAGCTGCTCAGTACGGTTATATTGATGATGTTATCGAGCCCAGAAATACACGTTTCCGTGTTATCAGGGCTTTGCAGCAGCTGCAAACCAAAAAATTGACCAATCCCGCCAAAAAGCACGGTAACATTCCTTTATAATCATGAAGATACGAATCAGTTTTCTTGTTTTAATAACGTTCTTGAGTACGACGCTTTCTGCCCAGGTGACCCGAACCTGTTTCAATGAAATTCTGGTAAACAATAAGACCAATTTTATTGATGATTATGCTCAAAGGTCTTCCTGGATAGAATTGTTCAACGCTTCCTTCAATGTAGTGGATATCGGTGGTTGCTTTTTAAGTAACGATCCGAATAATCCCACTATGTATATGATCCCCAAGGGAGATGTGTTGACCAAAATTCAGAAACGTCAACATGTGGTATTTTTTGCCGACGGTCATGCTTCCAAAGGTAATTTTCATTTGAATTTTACCCTTGATACGGCTGGAACCAATACATTATATTTTTATAATACAGATGGTAAAACCCTGATTGATAGCGTAACAATTCCGGTTCTGGAAGCCGATCTAAGTTATGGTCGTCTTATTGATGGTGAAGCAAATTGGGGTGTATTCACCAGAGTAACACCTAGCACGAACAATTTAACTTTGGATTCCAATGAAAAAGTGGACAAATTTGCTCTTAATGATCCTGATGGGGTAGGAATGAGTTTGTCGGCTGTCGCTGTTGTTTTTAGTGTGTTGTTATTATTGTCGCTCTTTTTTTATTGGTTTGCTGTGGCTTTCCGTAAAGCAACCACTAAACCAAAAATGAGAGATGTTGTACATTCCAATATTCCGGCGGAGGGAATACCCGGAGAGGTGATTGCGGCTATTTCTGCTGCAATTTACGAGATGGAAAACGATGTACATGATATTGAAAACACCATCATTACTATCGAAAGAACCAGACGTACCTATTCACCCTGGAGTTCCAAGATTTATGGCCTTCGCAAATTACCCCGAAAATAATATAATAATAAACATATCAACTATTTATGAAAGAGTTTAAATATACCATTCACGGTTCAGTTTACAAAGTTGAGATAGTAAACGAAGAAAAAAATTCAATTCAACTGGAAGTGAATGGAACGCCGTATAGCGTAGAAATTGAACGGCAGGAAAAAGCCAAATCTGTAGTAACCAGACCTGCCGCTGCACCGGTCACTTCTCAGGGGGCTCCTGTAGTGGCTCAGTCCAAACCCAAAAGCCCGGGAGGTGCCGTAAAATCTCCTCTTCCCGGAGTCATTCTCGATATAAACGTAAAAGTGGGAGATCAGGTAAAAATCGGATCCAAACTATTGGTACTGGAGGCTATGAAAATGGAAAATACGATTTCCAGTGACCGTGATGGTAAAGTTCTGGAAATCAAAGTAGACAAGGGCGCTTCTGTGCTCGAAGGTGCTGATTTGGTAATAATTGGTTGATATGAGTGATTTTATACGTTTTTTAGGAGAGAATCTTCAAGAGTTTCTGACGTATACAGGATTTGCAAATGCAACATCAGGCCATTTGGTAATGATACTGATCGGTCTCGTTTTCATTTTTCTGGCCATACGTTTTGAATTTGAGCCTATGTTGTTAATACCCATAGGTTTTGGTATGCTGATTGGCAATATTCCATTTAAAGAAGTTGGATTGCAATTGGGAATATATGAGCAGGGTTCAGTATTAAATATCCTGTACCAGGGAGTGATGCAGGGCTGGTATCCACCCTTGATATTCTTGGGCATAGGTGCCATGACAGACTTTTCCGCACTGATATCCAATCCCAAACTGATGTTGATTGGAGCGGCTGCGCAAATAGGAATATTTGGAGCCTATGCCATTGCTTTGCAAATGGGTTTTGATCCCAGCCAGGCTGCTGCTATCGGCATAATTGGAGGAGCCGACGGTCCCACGGCAATATTCCTGTCTTCCAAATTAGCACCCAATCTTATGGGAGCTATTGCTGTTTCTGCTTATTCTTACATGGCTTTGGTTCCGGTAATACAGGCTCCAATTATGCGTTTGCTTACAACCAAAAAGGAAAGGGTTATCCGCATGAAAGCACCGCGCGTAGTTTCATCGACTGAAAAAATTATTTTCCCTATAGCCGGCTTATTGTTGACTACTTTTGTGGTGCCATCGGGACTACCACTGCTGGGAATGCTCTTTTTTGGCAACCTGCTAAAAGAAAGCGGTGTTACACGCCGTCTGGCAGAAACGGCCAGAGGCCCGCTCATCGATACTATTACTATTCTTCTGGGTTTAACAGTGGGGGCTTCCACTCAGGCCACCCAGTTCCTAACAGTGGATTCCATTAAAATCTTTGGATTGGGCGCTCTGTCTTTTGTTATTGCTACTATGGCAGGTATACTTTTTGTAAAAGTCTTTAATCTTTTCTTATCTAAAGAAAATAAGATCAATCCTTTGATTGGAAATGCCGGTGTTTCTGCCGTACCCGACTCCGCCAGAATTTCTCAGGTAGTGGGTTTGGAATACGATCCCAAGAATTATTTACTGATGCACGCCATGGGTCCCAATGTGGCAGGTGTTATCGGTTCGGCTGTAGCAGCAGGTATTTTACTTGGATTTTTAGGCTAAACAGAAGCAATAAGTCTGTATAATTACTGATTGGATAAAAAAGAGGGTGTTTTCGTGCGAAGACACCCTCTTTTTTATGGCTTTAATTTCCAGTAAAGAATTTGATTATTAGGCTCAAGAGCCTGATCCTTCAAACTTACTGTTAATATAAATTGTTCATAATTATTATTTATTTAAAACGATTTAGACTTATATTTGTCCGATTTTCTTTCAAAAATGACCTATTGTTGGCCTTTTATCTGATTGTCCATTAATTCTATGATGTATGTCTAACTTAAAGTCCTTTTTTCTGATCATTGTCCTGATTTTTGCTTTGCAACCACTTAGGGCGATTATTACCGATCCCGAAGATCATGTTTATTATTTTTCGGGTTCATTGGCACCAAGCAG
>JAQUTN010000147.1 GCA_028694375.1 Bacteroidales bacterium | reverse complement strand
GCTTGCATATTCTGGGCATAGAGATTGAGGGAGAACGCCTGCAAGAAATTTACCAGGAATTTCTTAAATTAGCCGACCGAAAAAAAGACATCAACGACGAAGATATTTTGTTGTTGACAGGCGAGGATAAAACAGAGAAGAAACGCATTAAACTCGATCATCTCCAGGTGGTTTCGGGCAAAGGTGTAAAATCGGTGGCCAGTATTACCCTGGATATTGCCGGTGAAAAATTTGAAGCCTCTGCTTCGGGCAACGGCCCTGTAGACGCCGGAATCAAAGCACTGAAGCGCATCATTAACCGGGAAATGACACTGCAGGAATTCCTGATTCAAGCCATAGCCAAGGGCAGCGACGATACCGGAAAGGTGCATATGCAGGTGGAACACGAAGGCTCTGTGTATTACGGATTTTCGGGCAATACCGACATAGTAACCGCATCAATCGAAGCTTATATAGATGCCATCAACAAATTTGTACGCTAAATAAAAGAAATAAAATAATGGGGAAAACCTTATTCGATAAAATATGGGACAGGCACGTTATCACTACTGTGCCCGACGGTCCCACTCAATTGTACATCGACCGGCATTATTGCCACGAAGTTACCAGTCCACAAGCCTTTCAGGGCCTTAGGAACAGAAAACTGCGCTTTTTGCGACCCGAAAAAACCTACGCCATTCCCGATCACAATATTCCTACAGTAGATCAGGACAAAGCCATTCAGGACCCCGTTTCGCGCAAACAGGTTGATACCCTGCAGGAAAATGCCCGGGAATTCGGCATCAGCTATTTCGGGCTGGGACATCCCAAAAACGGAGTGATTCATGTGGTGGGTCCCGAAACCGGTCTTACCCTGCCGGGCATGACTATAGTTTGCGGAGATTCGCATACCTCCACCCACGGAGCATTGGGAGCTGTTGCCTTTGGTATCGGTACTTCCGAAGTAGAAATGGTAATGGCTGCACAAAGCATATTACAGGCCAAGCCAAAAACAATGTGCATCAAGGTAGAAGGCAAACTCCGTCCCGGAGTGGGAGCCAAAGACATGGCTTTGTACATTATTGCTCAAATGACCACCGGCGGTGCCACCGGTTATTTTGTGGAATACGCCGGCGAGGCTGTTCGGGCTTTGAGCATGGAAGGCCGCCTTACGCTTTGCAACCTTTCCATCGAAATGGGAGCCAGGGGCGGCATGATCGCTCCCGATCAAACCACTTTCGATTACATAAAAGGCCGGGAATTTGCCCCCGCTGGAGCCGCCTGGGAACAAGCGCTAGAGGAATGGAAAATGCTCTACAGCGACGAAGATGCCGTTTTTGATAAAGAAGTGCAGTTCAAGGCCGAAGACATAGAGCCCATGATTACATACGGTACCAATCCGGGTATGGGCATGGGCATCACTGAATCGATCCCTCCTTTGGAGAGCATCGATCCTGCAGGCAGAATTTCCTTTGGCAAAGCCCTGGATTATATGGGCTTTAAAGCAGGCGAATCTTTGCAGGGGAAAAAGATTGATTATGTATTCCTGGGCAGTTGCACCAATGGAAGAATAGAAGATTTCCGAGCTTTTACTCAATTTGTTCATGGTCGGCAAAAAGCCCCCGAGGTAGTTGCCTGGCTGGTACCCGGTTCCAAAGCGGTGGAACAACAATGTCGTGAAGAGGGTTTAACAGAAATACTGGAGCAAGCCGGTTTCGTCCTGAGGCAACCCGGTTGTTCAGCTTGTCTGGCTATGAACGACGACAAGATTCCCGCCGGCAAATACGCCGTTTCCACCTCCAACCGCAATTTCGAAGGCCGTCAGGGCCCCGGAGCCAGAACTATACTCGCAGGCCCCCTGGTTGCAGCAGCAGCAGCTATCACCGGCCGTATTACAGATCCCAGAACTTGTTGAATCATGGAAAAATTTACTACGCTTACTTCTACGGTGGTTCCACTGCCCATCGAAAATGTGGATACCGATCAAATCATACCTGCCCGTTTTCTCAAAGCTACTTCCAAAGAAGGCTTTGGCGACAATCTTTTCAGAGATTGGCGTTACGACAACAACAATCGCCCCAATCAGGATTTTGTGTTGAACAATCCGCTCTACAGCGGTTCAATTTTGGTGGCCGGCAAAAACTTCGGCAGCGGATCCAGCCGTGAACACGCAGCCTGGGCGGTGGCAGGCTACGGTTTTCGTGTGGTGGTATCGAGCTTCTTTGCCGATATCTTCAAGAACAATGCTCTAAACAACGGTGTTTTGCCCGTGGTGGTGAGCGAAAGCTTTTTGCAGGAGATATTCGAGGCTGTGGAGGCTGATGCGCAAAGTACGTTGACCGTCGATCTCGAAAAGCAAACAATTCGAAACAACGTCAGCGGGCGCGAAGAATCTTTCAGCATCAACGCCTACAAAAGAAATTGTTTGTTGCAGGGTTACGACGACATCGACTTTTTGCTGAGCAACAAAGAAAAGATTCAAGCCTGGGAAAATGAAAACAATTGAAATTCTCGACACTACTCTGAGGGATGGCGAACAGACCTCGGGTGTGAGTTTTGGAGTGCAGGAGAAATTAAGCATCGCAAGGCTGCTGCTCGAAGAACTCAAAGTTGATCGTATAGAAGTGGCCTCTGCCAGGGTATCCGAAGGCGAATTTAAAGCCGTCCGGCGTATTACAGAATGGGCCAAAAGCAGAGCTTTGCTCGATCGCATTGAAATTTTGGGCTTTATTGATAAAGGACTTTCGCTGCAGTGGGTCATAGATGCAGGTTGTGGAGTGATCAATTTGCTTTCTAAAGGTTCCTACCGGCATGTTACCGAGCAATTGAAAAAAAGTCCGGAACAACACTTGAAGGACATCAAAGACGAAATTGCTCTGTGCAGCGCCAAAGGAGTGAGAGTCAACCTCTATCTCGAAGATTGGTCCAACGGCATGATGCATTCGCCAGACTATGTCTTTTTCATGATGGACGCTTTGCGCGACCAGGCTATTGGGCATTTTATGTTGCCCGATACTCTGGGCATCCTTACGCCGGAACAGACCTCTGTTTATTGCCGGCAGATGGTGGAGCGATACCCCGGTTTGAAATTTGATTTCCATGCGCACAACGATTACGACCTGGCCGTTTCTAATGTTTTTCAGGCAGTCAGGGCGGGTGTGTCGGCTGTACATACCACCGTAAACGGTTTGGGCGAAAGGGCAGGCAATGCCCCCATTACCAGCGTGATTGCCGTTTTGCACGATCTGCTCAAAGTCAAGACCGGTATCAGAGAAGACAAAGTCAACAAAGTCAGCCGCATCGTAGAATCTTATTCCGGTGTACGCATACCTGCCAACAAGCCGGTGATCGGCGACAATGTCTTTACCCAGACAGCAGGCATTCACGCCGATGGAGATGTCAAGAACAATTTATATTTCAACGATTTGCTCCCCGAACGCTTTGGCCGTGTACGGCAATATGCCCTGGGCAAAACTTCGGGTAAAGCCAGCATTAAAAAGAATCTGGAAGCTCTGGGTATAGAGCTCGACGACGATGCCATGCGCCTGGTAACCGAACGCATCATTCAACTGGGTGACAAAAAAGAGTTGGTCACCCAGGAAGACTTGCCCTACATTATTTCGGACGTTCTGAAACAGAATCATCAGGATGAGCCCGTAAAAGTGCTCAATTACGCGCTTTCGCTTGCCCATGGATTGCGGCCCGTGGCCACAGTAATGCTAGACATACGCGGTGAAGTCTTTCAGGAAACAGCCAGCGGCGACGGGCAGTATGATGCCTTTATGAAGGCATTACACAAAATTTACAGCCGTCAAAAGCGGGTTTTACCCCAACTGGTCAATTACGCTGTAACCATACCGACCGGGGGACGTACCGACGCCTTTGTGCAAACGGTTATCTTTTGGTCGTACAAGGACAAGAACTTCAGAACCAGCGGCCTGGATGCTGACCAAACCGAAGCTGCCATCAAGGCGACTATGAAAATGCTCAACATTATTGAGGAAATGAATATGTAAAATCATTCAAAGAACAAGAATATGAAACTAAACATTGCTGTACTTCCCGGCGACGGGATTGGCCCCGAAATTGTAGAACAGGCTTTGAACGTAACCAAAGCTGTCTGCGAAAAATTCGGACACGAACTGACTTATAAAACAGCCCTGGTAGGAGCCGCTGCCATTGATGCCTGCGGAGATCCTTATCCCGAAGAAACCCATCAGCTGTGTATGGCTTCGGATGCCGTGCTCTTTGGCGCCGTGGGTTCTCCCAAATACGACAACGATCCCAAAGCCAAAGTTCGTCCCGAACAAGGACTGCTGGCCATGCGCAAAAAACTGGGACTTTACGCCAACATTCGGCCGGTTACTGTTTTTCCAAGCCTGATCAGCCGTTCTCCCCTCAAAAATAAGCTGGTTCGTAATGCCGATTTTTTGTGTATCCGCGAACTTACCGGCGGCATCTATTTTGGACGTCCCCAGGGACGCAGCGAAGACGGCAACAGTGCCGTGGATACCTGTACCTATAATCGTGAAGAAATTGAACGCATCCTGAAGCTGGGTTTTGAATTTGCCGCCAAACGACGCAAAAAACTC
>JAQUTN010000146.1 GCA_028694375.1 Bacteroidales bacterium | reverse complement strand
CGGCCCGATCCAGGCAAAGCACAACGGGCAGTTTAAGTATGGCTACATCGTGAATTATGTTGTCGTAAGCTCTTTGGGCAAAGCTGGAATAAATGTTACAGTAGGGAATCATGCCCTCTTTGGCCAGGCCTGCCGAAAAGGTGACGGCATGACCTTCGGCAATGCCCACATCAAAAACTCTGTCGGGGAAACGAGAACACATTTCGGTCAGCCCGCAACCGGTAGGCATGGCCGGTGTCACAGCTACAATTTTTTTGTTTTGTTCAGCCAGTTCGATAAGTGTATAGCCAAAAACATCCTGAAATCTCAGCGGTTGGTTTTCCAGTAAACCCGAAGGTTCGCATTCGCCGGTTTGCTTGTTGAATTTTCCGGGTGCGTGGTATTTGGTGGCATCCCGTTCGGCTGCGGGAAATCCTTTGCCTTTGGTGGTACAAATATGTAAAATTTTTGGCCCCTTCATATCTTTGATGGTGCGTAAAACTCTTACAAGGTTGCTGACATCGTGTCCGTCTACAGGCCCGAAATAGCGGATGTCCATGCCCTCGAAAAAGTTACGCTGGTGACTGAACAAGCCTTTTATGCTGTTGCTGAAGCGTAGTATTTTGTTTTTGCGGGCATCGTTCATCAAACCAATCTTTTTGAGCAAAAGATAAAGCTGCCAGCGCAGTTTGTTGTAGTGTTTGGAGGTGCTGATTTTTGAAAGATAACGACTGACGCCCCCGATGTTTTTGTCGATAGCGTATTGGTTGTCGTTTAGTATGATAAGGAGGTTATTAGGATAGACCGAGGCATTATTCAGACCTTCGAAAGCCAGCCCGCCTGTCAGGGCACCATCACCGATAACGGCTACGACCACTCTTTGTTCTTTTTTGAAAGCTGCTGCCATATCCATGCCCAAAGCAGCTGAAATGGAATTGGAGGCATGACCGGCTATAAAAGTATCGTAATCGTTTTCCAAAGGATTGGGAAAACCACTGATTCCGTTGAGTTTGCGGTTGGTATGAAAGAGTTCTTTACGGCCGGTCAGAATCTTGTGTCCGTAAGCCTGATGCCCTACATCCCAAACAATGCGGTCGTTTGGGGTATTCAGTACATAATGCATGGCAACGGTCAGTTCTATAGTGCCCAAGCTGGCACCCAGATGTCCGGGGTTTTCGGAGAGTGCATCGATAATAAAATGCCTGAGCTCTTCGCAAACCTGGTCTAATTGGGAGATCGAGCACTTTTTAAGATCCTCAGGGTACTGAATTCCGTCCAACAAAGAAGTTTTCATTTCCATAATAGCGACAGCAAAAGTAAGACTTTTTCCACAATAAATGAATTTGGGAAATAAATTCCGTATGCAAGGCAAAATATATGTATTTTTGTCTTCAAGTATGGAATTCAAGACAACAATAACTCTGCCCAAAGGCAGTTTTCGCCTGAATCACAAAGACAGTATACTCTGCCTGGGTTCCTGTTTTGCGGAATCTGTGGGAAAACAACTACAATTAAGCGGTTTCAACTGCCTTACCAATCCTTTTGGAGTGCTTTATAATCCCCTGTCTGTTATTAATGCTCTCAGAGCGATGCAACAGAACAAATCCTACGGTAAAGAGGATTTATTTGAATACGGAGGCTTATGCGGTAGTTTTGATTTTCATTCCGGCTTTTCGGGCAGAGAAGCCGAAGAGGTGCTGAGGGGTATTCAAACAGCCTGTTCAACTTCGTCTTCGGCGTTTAAATCTTCGACTTGTGTAATTCTGAGTTTTGGAACAGCCTGGGTATATTCTCTGGCTTCGAACGGACTTATTGTTTCGAATTGTCATAAATTACCGGCTTCCTTTTTTGATCGCAGACGTTTGTCTGTTGAAGAAATGCTTGAAATAACAGCTGTCTTTTTTGAGGAACTTTTTCGGCTCAGGCCAGAGTTAAAGGTGCTTTTGACAGTGAGTCCCATTCGTCACTTTAAAGATGGCCCACACGAAAACACACTGAGCAAAGCTAGTTTGCATCTGCTCATCGATGAGTTATGTGCTCGTTTCGGACAACTGGTGTATTTCCCCGCTTATGAGTTGTTGATGGACGATTTGAGAGATTACCGGTTTTACGAACAGGATATGTTGCATCCTTCGGCTGCAGCTTTTCAATACATCTGGGAGCGTTTTGGTGAATTTGCCTTCGAAAAATATACCCTCGAAATTATCCGCCAGTTGGAGCAGATTCACAAAGCTATGGAACACAAACCTTTTCGTCCTGACGATGAAGAATATCTGCGTTTTATAAAGAAAAATATTGCGTCCCTGCACTTATTAGGCAAACGTTTTCCGGAACTGAATCTGGCCAGGGAAAATGATTTTTTTGAATCGGTATTAAGTTCTTATGCATCTAGCTGTTAAAGAAATTGCCCGGATAGTCGGGTCACATAAAACAAGAATAGTACAGGATACTGTTATTGAACGTCTCCTTATAGACAGCAGGGCTTTATTGGTGTCGGAGGGCTGTTTGTTTTTTGCCATAAAAACCGAAAGCAATAATGGGCATAAATACCTGGCCGATTTGTACAAAAGAGGGGTAAGGAATTTTGTGCTTAGCGAAAAACAAGCTGAATCACTGTTTGATCAGGCTAATTTTCTCTACGTGGAAGATGCAAGCGAAGCTTTGCAGTTATTGGGCCGGTATTGCAGGGAAATTTTCAAGGGAAAGCTGCTGGGTATAACCGGCAGTAACGGCAAAACCATTGTAAAAGAATGGATTTGGCAACTCTTGCGCGATGATATGGGCATCAGCCGTTCACCGGGCAGCTACAACTCCCGTTTGGGAGTGCCTTTATCGCTGTCCATGCTTAGCCAAGACAGTGATTTGGGCCTTATTGAAGCCGGGATTTCTCAACAGGGCGAAATGCAAAGCTTGCAAGACATGATACAGCCTGATTGGGGTTTGTTGACACATATTGGACAGGCCCATCTGGAAAATTTTGATTCTGTCGAAAGCCTAATACGAGAAAAAATACGCTTGTTCAAAGACTGTGAACGGGTCATTTACTGTCAGGACGAAGAACCGGCCGCTTCGATGCTGGCCGGTATGCTGGAACCTAAACGCCTTCTTGGTTGGTCTTGCAGCGATCGGAGTGCTAAACTGTATTTTCACATAGACCGACAAACAGACTACAGCCTGATTCACACTTTGTGGCACAGGGAAGAAGTTAGTTTTGCCCTGGCTTTTGTGGACGAAGTTTCTGTTCAAAACGCCCTGCACTGCATTGCTTTTGTTTTTATGCTCGAAGAAGAAACGGATTATGTGCTGGATGCCTCGGTGCTTGCCCGGCGTCTGAAGCAGCTGGAGCCGGTGGTCATGCGAATGGAGCTGAAAGAAGGCAGGAAGGGCTGCGTACTTATCGAAGATACTTACAATTCTGATTTACAAGCACTTGAATTGGCTCTTGATTTTCAGTCAAGGCGGGCATCAGCTGGAAATATGCGGTCTTGTTTAATCTTGTCCGACATCTTCCAAAGCGGAAAATCCATGGACGATTTATACCGTACGGTGGCCGAGTTGGTCGGGCGAAAACAGATAGACCGTTTTATCGGTATAGGATATGGCCTGCTAACTCATGCCTCTTTTTTCCCTTCCTCTGCCCGCTTTTTTTTAACAACGGACGATTTCTTATTCTCGAATCTGCCTGATCAATTCGAGGATGAACTGATTCTGATAAAAGGCTCCCGGCAATTCGGTTTTGAACGCATCGGTGAACGTCTGGAGCTGAAATCACACAACACAGTTATGGAGGTTGATCTGAATGCCTTGGTGCATAACCTGAATTATTTCAGGACTTTGATCAAACCCCAGACCAAGGTGATCGCAATGGTTAAGGCGGAGGCCTACGGACATGGAGCTCTCGAAGTCAGTAAGACACTCCAGGCACAAGGCTGTGATGCCCTGGCAGTTGCACTAGCTGACGAGGGTGTTAAGTTGAGGCGTGGCGGCATTCATATCCCGATTTTGGTGATGAATCCCGATCCCGGTATTTTCCCCCTTTGTTACGAATATAAACTGGAGCCCGAAATCTACAGTTTTGCCTTACTGGATGCTTTTATGGCTGCTGCCGGGCGAATGGCGGTCAGTGATTTTCCTGTTCACATAAAACTGGATACCGGAATGCATCGCTTGGGTTTTGACGAAAAGGACTTGCCGGAATTGCTGGCCAGGCTCAGGACTCAACAATTGCTGAGAGTGAGTTCTGTCTTTTCGCATCTGGCCGGCAGTGATGAAAATGCCTTTGATCAATACACACTAACTCAATGGGAGCTTTTTGAGCTTTATACGAAGCAATTTAGCCAGGCTTTGCCTTATTCTTTTGAACGTCATATATTAAATTCTGCCGGCATTGAACGTTTCCCTCAATGGCAATGCGACAGAGTACGTTTGGGTATAGGACTTTACGGAGTTTCCGTTTGTCGTCCCGAAGCCCTGCAGCCTGTTGCTTCTCTCAAAACCAAAATATTGCAGATTCATGAATTCCAAAAAGGCGAAAGTATAGGATACAGCCGCAGTGTTTTATTAAAAAGAGATTCCCGGATTGCCACCCTGCCGATAGGCTACGGAGACGGGTTCAATCGCCACCATAGCGGTGGGGATGTGTTGGTCA
>JAQUTN010000145.1 GCA_028694375.1 Bacteroidales bacterium | reverse complement strand
TGCGGTTGTAAACATCAACATCTCTGTTTGATTGATTATTTACAACGGCAGTATTGTTTTCAGTAACTTTCTCTGCCTGCAGGGAAGACAAATCCTGACTGCTTTCTGTTTTGGTAATAGCAGACTCTAATTTAGGGTGGTAGTACAGGTCGTCTTCGTACACATTTTGTGCACCAAGTGCCCAGGGAAGAGCCAGGGCGAGAATAAACAGGTAATTGATTTTGGTTTTCATATCAGTACTCCCTTCTATTAGGTAAAAAAATCAAGAAAAACATGTTTACTACAAAGATACTTTTTTTGCCAAATCGTTTATTTATATTAAATATTATTAACACAACACCCTCCATGCTTTGTACTTTAAACAGGGACTGAAAAGTTTTGTAAGGTATGAATTATTTAATTAGTTTTGCAGCTGCACTAGTAAAACATTCAAGGTGGATTTATTCGATCGCATACGCACCAACGAAGAGCCTTTGTCAAAAATGGCCAGGCAACTGCACGGGTATTTTACCTATCCCAAACTGGAAGGTCCTCTCGGAGCTCATATGAAGTTCAGGGGTAAGGATATCCTGAATTGGAATGTAAATGATTATTTAGGTTTTACACAAAACGGGGACATTCGTAGCATAGATGAGGAACTGACTCGAAAATGGGGACTATCCTATCCGTCGGGGAACAGGATTATGGCCGGTCATACCGGCACTCACGAAAAACTGGAATCTATGCTCGCCGATTTTGTACACAAAGAAGATGCCTTTGTCCTGAATTACGGTTATCAGGGAATTACCTCCGTCATAGATGCTTTGTGCGATCGCAACGATATCATTATTTACGATATTCAGGTTCATGCCTCTATGATAGACGGCATCCGCCTGCACAGGGGGGAACATTTCAGCTACCAGCACAACGATATGGACAGCCTGGAGAATGCCCTCAAAAAAGCCGAAAGCAAACTCGGGAAAAATCCTAAAGGTGGCATTCTTCTCCTAACGCAGGGAGTTTTCAGCTCTACAGGTGATTACGGCAAACTAGACGAAATAGTAGCCTTAAAAGAGCATTACTCATTCAGGATTTTACTCAACGATGCCGACGGTTTTGGTATTCAGGGGAAAAATGGTGCCGGAACCGCCGAACATTTTGGTGTCAGCACACAAATTGACTTATACCTGGGTTCTTTTTCCAAAGCTTTTGCCTCTCAGGGTTGTTTTATTGCGGGGCCTGAATTGATAATGAATTATTTGAGATACCACACCAGAACTCAGTTACATTCCAAAGCTTTGCCTCTGGTTTTTACAGAAGGTATCATCAAAAGAATGGACTACCTCAAAAAGCACTTATCCCTCATCAAAACCTTGCACAACAATGCCAACTATTTAAGGAAGGCTCTGCTGGAAAAAGGCTTTGATCTGGGAGAATCGAATACGAATATTATACCTATTTATTTTCCCTGCAATATTTACGAAGCCTTGAACATCGTGATTGATTTAAGGGAAAACTACAATATTTTCTGTCCTGTCCTGATATATCCCTTTATTCTGAAAAACCAGCTTCTGCTAAGGCTCATGCCTACAGTTTATCATTCCAGGGAAGATATGGATTTTACATTGAATGCCTTTACAGATATTCAGGAAAACTTAAAAGCTAAAAAGTATTCCACCGATCGTTCGGATTTTTTTAAAGATTTATAGGCGCAAACCCTATTATAGCATGTCTATTGCATCCAATATTCAGGAATTCAACAAAACACTACCGCCGGCAGCTAAATTGATTGCGGTTTCCAAGTTTCAGTCCACAAACAGCATTATGCAGGCTTATGAAGCCGGACAAAGACACTTCGGCGAAAACAGGGCTCAGGAAATGTCTGCCAAGCACAAACTTTTGCCTAGGGATATTGAATGGCATTTTATAGGTCACCTCCAGCGGAATAAGATCAAATATATTCTTCCTTTCGTTTCAATGATTCATAGTCTTGACAGTCCTGCTTTACTGGAAGAAATTAATAAAGCTGCAGCCAAAACAGGCCGTATTATTCCCTGCCTTTTACAAATTCATATTGCCCGCGAAGAAAGCAAATTCGGTTTCGCTCCCGACGAACTCAGGCAATTTATGAGAGAAGGCAGTTGGAGAGCTTTAGGTCATGTGCAATTACAGGGCTTGATGGGGATGGCTAGCTTTACCGAAAATATGGAGCAGGTAAGACAGGAATTTCAGCTTTTGAAGCAGTTGTTTGATGAAATCCGTTCCTCTTATTTCAACCAGGATGAAAGCTTCAGAGAATTGTCCATGGGAATGACGGGCGATTACCAAATTGCCTTGCAGGAAGGAAGCACCATGGTTCGCATCGGCACTGCCCTTTTCGGTTCGAGAAAAACCGGACAATAATAAATCAAATCCCGATTGCTTTGACAGGAAATATAAATCCCGGATTGCTTTGACAGGATGTTGATTATCCGGGCTGGCAGAATAAATCATAATGAATCTGAGCCGGATCAGACAGGAATTTTGTCGATCCTGGTCTGATGTCTGCCTCCCTCGAAGCCGGTACTCATAAATATTTCAAGTATTTGCACAGCCTCTTCCCGGCTGATGAATCTGGCCGGCAGACAACAGACGTTGGCGTTGTTATGTTGACGGGCCAAACGGGCAATTTCGGGGTTCCAGCATAAAGTGCCTCTGATGCCGGCATGTTTATTTACGGTTATGGTCATTCCCTGTCCACTGCCGCAAATGGCAATACCCATTTTGCATTCTTCCTCTTCGACGGCCTCGGCCAAAGGGTGTGCAAAGTCGCTGTAGTCGCAACTATCGGGTGAGTAAGTACCAAAATTTTTAAAAGGAATTTGTTTTTCTGTGAGCCAGTCACAAATTAATTCTTTCAATTCAAAGCCGGCATGATCACTGCATATGGCAACCGGCACATCGTCGTCGGGATTCATGTTTATTATAATTTGTAGAATAATCTCATATTAAACAGACGGGAGATCTCAATCTTAAAGCATTGATTCCTGAGGGGCAAAGATACAAATTAATTTATTTGCACAAGGTTGGACTGAATTTTTTGTTTGTCGGTCAAGCATTTATATCTTAAGCCGAAAAAACCTGATATATTTGTGCTTTATTGACCTCTTTAATCAAGAATATGAATTTAAATTCAGTAGAACTGCTTGGACTGACAGCAGCCTTGTTTTCGACTATTAATCAAATGCCTCAGGCCTGGAAAATAATCCGTAGTAAAGACACCGGCAGTATATCTTTATATACCTATAGTTTATTGTGGATAGCCGTTAGTTTATGGCTGATTTACGGCATTACGATCAAAGACAAACCTCTGATAATCTCCAATATTATCAGCATTATTCCCATTACCTATATTTATTTAATCAAGATTAAAAACGCGCTATCGCGTAAAGAAACAATTTAAGCTTTGGATGTTTTAGCCACCAGCAGGATACTTATTTCATAAAGCAGGAATATGGGCAATGAGACAATGCTGAGTGTGAAAATATCACCGGTTGGAGTAATGATGGCGGCAACAATCAGAATTATTACGATGGCATACCTGCGTTTCTTTCTCATAAAATCAGCCTTAAGCAGACCGATTTTAGCTAAGAACCAGGCCAATATCGGTATTTCAAACATTATGCCCATTAAGAGCGATAAAACCACCAGGGTTTGCATATAGGAACTCAGCGTAATGGTGTTGGCTACTTCCGGGCTGACCTGATAAGTGCCCAGGAAACGAAAAGAAAGCGGAAAAATAATGTAATAACTCAGCAGTACACCCAGGAAAAACATACTGTAAGCCCAAAACAGTACTCGTCCGGAATATTGTTTTTCATTATCGTACAGAGCAGGTGAAATATAGCGGAAGAGAATAAGTATTATATATGGAGAGCTTAACAGTAAAGCAGCGAAAAAAGCGGCTTTCATATGTACCAGAAATTGGGCGGTAAGTTCTGTACTGATTAGTTTTACTTCGAATTCGGGCAGAGACATCTGAGGCCAGGAAAGTGCCAGAGATAACCTATTAATAAGCCTGTAGAGTATGAAGTCGGCCCGGTGCGGAGCCAAAATAATGTCAAAAAGAGTCTCTTTAAAAGCAAACGCAATTAAAGTCACAGCTACTACAGCTATGACAATGCGAATCAAAACAAATCTGAGTTCATCTAAATGTTCCCAGAATGTAAGTTTTTTCTCCGTCATACAGCTTGTTATTGTTTATCGCTGTCTTTTTCTTTTTTTTCGCTGGGGGCCTCGTCGTCTGTACTGTTCATTTCCTTCTTAAAGCTTTTGATGCCTTTGCCGATTCCTTTCATGATTTCGGGAATCTTGGTGGCTCCAAACAATAAAAGAATAGCCAGTGCAATAAGAATCAGTTCAGGGGTTCCCAGGCCCAATAATAATGGCAAGTAATACATATTGTAAGTTTTTAGTGTTAAAATCCGAAATCGTCCAGGACGACCTCTTCTTTTTCTTCGTCTTCAAAAGCCTTGGCAGGCTGTTGAATCTCATGTCCTTCTACAAATACAGCCTTATAAGGCTCTACGGGGCAAATAAATTCGCAACCTCCGCAACCAATACAAATGTCCGGATGCGGCTCCGGAATAGTCAGATGTCCTTTATACGGCACCATTCTGAGCGCCTGAGTGGGACAATGCTCCGAACAGGCTCCACAATGAGTTTCGTTCCGATA
>JAQUTN010000019.1 GCA_028694375.1 Bacteroidales bacterium | reverse complement strand
TCGGCCAAAGATTCTACTATCAACATATTCTTGCCCTGGCTGAGCATTTTATACAAACCCGGTTTGCCGGAAACGGCGACAATTTTCTTCAACATCTTGGTAGTTAATTTTTTAAGTGAGTTATTTTGTTAATTAAAAAACCTGCTTTTAGGGATAATATAGTTAGTTGTTCTGTATTTTTTTTATCAGTTCAGTAACCTGAGGTAACAAAGCAAACCTACCGTCGTTATTTATGACAAAATCGGCTTTTGATTCCAGTAAGTCCTGGGGAAACTGCCGGCGGATACGTTCCTTTACTTGTTCGGGAGTCCAGCCTTTGTTGCGGCAGACCCGTTCGATGCGCAGGCTCTCGTCTGCAGTAACTACTGCAATATAATCGCTGTGTTTGTCCAGACCGGCTTCGTACAATAGAGCGGTTTCGTGAACAAGCAGGGGGTAATCCTTGTGTTTTTGTTTCCACTCCCCGAAATATTCAATCACAGCCGGATGAACCAGGGCATTTAGTTGATTTAGTCGTACAGGATCATTAAAGACGATGGAAGCCAGCAATTTGTTGTCTGGTTTGTTGTTTTCGTTAAATATACCCTCGCCAAACAAGTTAATAAGACCCCGGTGCAAGGCAGAATTAATTGAGTACAGCTCTTTGGCCGCAGAATCTGCATCGAAAACCGGAACGCCCAGTACTCTGAATATTTCTGCAACAGTCGATTTGCCGCTACCAATGCCGCCTGTCAGAGCCAGTATTTTCATCGGAAAATTATTTTTTTTCGATCAGACATTCAACCTTATCCGGATGGAGACTGAGCTTCCGTACATAATCCGGTGTTTTTATCAATTTAATGCTCTGTAGGTCTTCGTTCGATTCGATTAAATCCAGGTAAGAAATGCCCAGATGGAAATCTTCTGCTTTGACCGATTGATAATTGGACTTGCTTACCAAAAAAGCAACCGTCACTTTGGAAGGGAAAGAGCGCAAAAGTAAATTCTCGGGAAAATCCAGCCCCTTAACAGGAATTTCGTAACGAACCTCGGTGAATTCTTCTACCGGCAAATGTACTCGTACACTAGCCTGAGAAAAATGTACACCTTCTATGATTTTGAGTTTTACGTCCAGACTTATAGAATCTTTCAATACCGGCAAATCCAGGAGTTCGGTTTCTACCAACCTGAGGGTATCCAAAATGGATGTAGGAGCGTAAGCCCTTACAAAGGCAGGCTGTATGTAAGGCTCTTCAACCAGCATGTATTGCCGGGATAGACCTATTTGGGCATTCAGCTTGACGGGAAGGTCTTTTTGTTCTTTTTCTACAAAATACAATATCAGGCTGTCCGGGCTAATCCTAAGAATTTGAGCACTGGGTTTAAGTTTTGCAAAAATGGCAGGTTTAAGTTGTTCAAGCGGAATTCTGCTAATACCTTCTTCAACGCGCCAACGCATCAAATCAAGCTCAAGTCCGAGTTTGCGTCGGCGGGTATAATAATTATAAAGATGACTGCCCTTATCTCGTACGGTTACTCTTATGCTACCAGGTAATTCGTTTGTTATGATGACGTTTTCGGGTAGTTTCCCGTATTGTAAAGGAATGGACAATTCTGTTTGCGAAGTGGCCTGCGTACTTTGAAGAAACCAAAATAAAACGGACAGCCCCAAAAACAACAGAAAAACATAAAACTCCTTGTTCTTATTCAAAAACAGGAGATAATATGTTTTTCTGAAAAATTTTCGGACCTGAGTCCACTTTACTTTTAAATTCATTATTTTGAAGGATTGACAGCCGGCTCGCTGGCAGCAAATACCGCAGTTTTTTCGATACGTATACGAACGTTTTCGGAAATTTCCACTATAAAAGCATCGTCCTTGATGTCGCGCAATTTACCGTAAATACCACCGGAGGTTACAACTCTGTCACCTACCTGCAAAGCGGCACGGGCTTTTTGAATCTCTTTTTGTTTTTTGTTTTGCGGACGGATCATAAACAACCAGATCACCACAAAAATCAAAATCAGCGGCAGAAATTGCATAAAACCACTTTTAGGGGCCTCGGCAGCCGTTTCGGCTGCAGCTTGTAATAAAATAAATAAATTCATAACAATTGAGATTAATAATTAAAAAATCAGGCTTTAAATAATTTGTTTTCTTTTTTGAGCTCCTGCACTATATGGTCCAGGGTACCGTTAATAAATAAACCACTCTTTTCGGTGCTGTAGCTTTTGGCGATATCGATGTATTCGTTAAAACTTACACTTAAGGGAATATCTTTTATTTCCAAAATCTCGGCCAGTGCTACTTGCAAAATAATTAAGTCCATAAGGGCCAAACGTTCCAGCTCCCAGTTTTGAACAGCTTCGGTAATTATGCTCTTGTAATCTTCGGCATGTTTGATGGAAGCTCTGAATAAATCGAGCGCGAACTGACGGTCGCTCTCGTCCTTGTACATGGGTAAAAGCGCCTGTTCTGCTCCTTTGTCGTGTTCAAAACGTTTTATTGTTTTCAATACAAAGCTAAGGACAATGTTCAAATCATCGTTCCAATAAATGGATTGCTCTTCCATGGCTTCTTCCAGATAACTATTGTTTTGGATGATTTGTTTGAATATTTTGCGCCAGATTTCTTTGTCGGCTTCGTAGCTGTTGTTTTCGGCCTGCATGTACTCAATGTAAAAGGGAGCCGTTTGAATCAGGTCATAAAGTTTTTTTATCAGTCCCTCGTAGGGTGCCCAGGATAACTTCCGGTTGTTTATCTCGTGTTTGAAGCTGGCATTTTTCCTGAGTTGAGCCAAAAAAGCATTGTTGACAAAACGCAAATTGGGATTTTGCTCCTCGGGGCTGGGCAGGTATTTACTGCGAGCCAGATCGATGCGTTGTTCGGCATAATAACTGATATCCGATACAAGTAGCAATAGATACAAATACAGTTCGTAAGTTTTTTCTAAACTGTAAAACAGTTCCTTTTCGGCTTTTGCCAGGTTTTCGTTGTTATTCTGGTGGTAGGCATACACCATTTGCAATACCTTGGTACGGATAAGAACACGGTTGATCATTATGGAATCTACAAAAAGCAATGCCGCAAAGATAATATATTTTGCGCAGAAGATTGCATCCTTAAAATATTATGTCTAAATTTGAACTCCGATCAAAAGCAACTCTGGTTGAGCTTATTATCAAATTTATTGATGTATTACCATGAAAACAGACACTGAGGATAATAAGAAAATAGACAAAGACATCGTCTATAACAAAACAGTAAAAGCCGGTAAGCGCATCTACTACTTTGATGTCAAGAGAAGTCGAAACAACGAAATGTACATGGCAATTACCGAAAGTAAAAAAATTGTAAGCGGTGATTTACTCACCCCTGATATCAGTTTCGAGAAACATAAGATTTTTCTTTATCATGAAGATATGTCCAATTTTGCCGAAGCTTTACTTCAGGTAATTCAATACATTAAAGAAAGACAAGCGCCACCTCCATCCCGGGAACAATATTGGAAAAAAAGGGAAGAAGCAGATATTAGTTCTACAGAAGAGGATAATAATACTAAGAAAATGGACAACTCCACGCAGATTTAGAGCTTAAATATTCTTAGGCAGTGCTTGTTGCTACAAATCTTTTATTTATCTTTGCGCCGCTTTTGACTAAACCCGTGTGATGGGAAAATTTAAGGGCATATTTTAAATTTTTGAGTAACACAATTCAATCACAATGAAAACTTTTGAACTTAATGGCAGCCCGAGAGCCGATTTCGGGAAAAAAGCCTCCAAAAACGTCCGTAAGAGCGGCAATGTACCCTGTGTATTGTACGGAGGTGAAGAAAACCTGCATTTCCAGGTAAAAAAAGAAGATTTGCGCGCTTTGCTTTATACTCCCGAAGTCTATTTGGTAAAGCTTACTATTGCAGACAAAGCATATATGTCAATTCTGCAGGATATGCAGTTTCATCCCGTCAGCGATGAGCCTCTGCATCTTGATTTTATGCAGATATTCGAAGATAAACCCATTATAATTGAAGTTCCTGTTAAACTTAATGGTTTGGCTGCCGGTGTTAAGTCTGGTGGTAAATTAAGCCTCGATATGCGTAAACTCAAAGTAAAAGCTTTGTATAATAAAATTCCCGATTTTCTGGAAATAGATATCACCAACTTAGAACTGGGCAAAACAATACAAGTGGGTGAGCTCCAATTTGACAATCTGGAACTGATGAACACCAAAAACGCTGTGGTATGTGCCGTTAAGCTGACTCGTGTAGCCAGAGGTATAGCCGCTGCTGCTTCTACTGGTTCCACCGAAAGCTAAACAGCATGAAATACCTGATTGCCGGTTTGGGAAATATAGGAGAGACCTACCAGCATACACGGCATAACATCGGATTTGACATATTGGACGCTTTCTCGGAAGCGTCCAATCTTGTTTTTGAGCAAAAACGCTATGGCGCTGTGGCAGAAGGCCGGCTCAAAAACAAGCAAGTTATTTTACTTAAACCCTCCACTTATATGAATTTAAGTGGTAATGCTGTACGTTATTGGCTGCAGGCCGGGAAAATCCCACTCGAAAACTTGCTGGTAGTGGTAGACGATCTGGCGCTGCCTTTTGGCAGTCTACGTCTCCGTCCCGACGGAGGAGATGCCGGCCATAACGGCTTGAATCATATTCAGGAAAGCCTGGGCAGCGATAAATACGCTCGTTTGCGTTTTGGCATTGGTAATGATTTTCCTCCCGGAGCACAAGTTGATTATGTCTTGAGTGCTTGGTCTGCAGTACAACTTGAAACACTGCCCGAGCGTATAGATCAGGCTGTAGAAATAATCAAGAGTTTCTGTCTGTCGGGTATCCAGCTCACCATGACCAGATACAACCGTAAATAAGCATGCAACAAAACGTTCGTATAGATAAATGGCTATGGTCTGCCCGTATCTACAAGACCAGAACATTGGCTACCGAAGCATGTCGTAAAGGCCAGGTAAGTATTGCCGGGCAAAAAGTTAAGCCATCCAGAATGGTGACCGAAGGGGAGATTCTCAGTATACGTAAAAATAATATTACTCTGACTCTGAAAATACTGAGTCCCATTCAAAATAGAATTCCTGCCAGATTAATTCCCGAAGTATTGCAGGATCTGACTCCTGCCGAAGAATACGAAATGTTTGAAATGGCTCGAATTGCAAGCTTTGGCAGACGTACTGCCGGCAGCGGAAGGCCCACCAAAAAGGAGCGCCGCGACCTGGAAAGTTTTTTTGACAACGAAGAGGAATAATCTACATTAAATCAATCAAATAATAAGATTTCATCCGATTGTAATAAGCAGTGTTGGAATCAGGGAGCGATTAACTGAAATACAGCAATATCCTTGTATTTTTCCAGGCTCATAGTCCAGTCCTTCAGCACGCCGCTTTGCTTAAATCCCAATTTACCGAAAAGAGCCAGGCTGCCTGCATTCTCTGTTGGAATGTGCGCATAGATCTGATGGATGTGCAGGAAACCAAAAGCAAAGTCTATCAACAACTTCAAAGCCTGAGTAGCGTAGCCCTGTCGCTGATAAGTGCCTTCTATAAGTATGCCCACTCCGGCACGATTGTGAAAGGGCTCAAAATCAAACAGATCAATAGTGCCAATAACACAGTCTTCTTTTTTGCTTTCAATCATAAAGCGCAATTGTCTGGACACAAATATGTTTTGTTCGGCCTGGCCTATGTATTGATGCAGAGCATATTTCGAAAAAGGCGACAGGGTGCTTCCGTATTGCCAAAGACTGGTGTCGTTTTCACAGCGATAAAGGAATTC
This sequence comes from Bacteroidales bacterium, assembly GCA_028694375.1. Taxonomy (GTDB): domain Bacteria; phylum Bacteroidota; class Bacteroidia; order Bacteroidales; family UBA1402; genus UBA1402. The sequence continues at coordinate 17,027 of JAQUTN010000019.1, read as the reverse complement.
CAGGTCTTCGGGTTCGGGAGCCCGTAAGCACAACTCTTCGTTTTGGAGAAAGGTGTTCATGGTTTTGGATTTTATTTCAGGTGCTTGTTGTCGTGGTTATGGCTTAAATCAGGCACGCTTTAATCCCGATCTTTATCTGAGCGCTGTTCTTCCTCTTTGTGTTGCTCTTCCGGTTCCTGCTCTTGCCGGGAGTCCGGAAAAAGTTCCAGTTCTTTAATTGCCTGCCCTTTGACCGGAATGCAGAACAAAAAAAACAGCATGGTCATTAAAAAAAAGACCAGGGCGTTTTGCATTGTGGTAAACACCTTTAGAAACAGAGCAAAAATGGCAATTACACTAAAGGCATACATTCTTACAGAAGCGGCTTTTTGATAAGCTGGCAAACGTTCTTCCAAAGGCTTTTCAAGTCGTATTGATCTGGTCTTGTGATGAAACCAACGTAAACTAAAGGGTACACCAATTAAAAACAACAAGATCGAGAAGCTTTGAAAGGGCAGAGAAAGTTCCTGCGAAAATAAAAAGCTTTGTTGGGGCAGAAAATAACTCAAAAGGCCTAAGAGCAAAAGTATTCCGACGCTGAGCATAAATTGTTTGCGCAGTTTCTTTAACACAAGATCGAGGGTTGCTTCCATTTCAGGAGGTTTTAAAAGGGATACGATTGAGGATGGAACGTCCCAGCGTGATTTCGTCGGCATATTCCAACTCATCGCCCACAGAGATGCCCCGGGCAATGACGGTGATTCGCAGAGAATAAGTGCTGAGTTTCCGAAAAATGTAAAAAGAGGTGGCATCGCCTTCGGAAGTAGCCGAAAGAGCCAGTATGACTTCGTTTACCTGTCCCTGCGCAACTCTTTCCACCAAAGAATTGATTTCAAGATCAGAAGGTCCAATGCCGTCCATAGGCGATATCAATCCACCCAGCACATGATAGAGGCCGTTGTATTGCCTGGTCTGTTCTATGGCCATAACCTCGCGCACGTTTTCTACTACGCAAATAGTGGTGGCATCCCGCCTGGGATTGCTGCAAATCAGGCATTCTTCGCTATCGGAAATATTATGGCAAGTTTTGCAATAGGCAATTTCATTTTTCAGGCGTATCAAAGTGTTGCCAAAATGATCCACCTCCTCTTTGTTCTGACGCAAAAGGTGCAAGACCAGGCGCAAGGCAGTTTTCCTGCCTATGCCGGGCAAGCTGGAGAAGACCTGAACGGCTTCTTCCAATAAAACAGAGGGATAATGTTGATCCATTATAAATAGTGTACTGATTGGCAAAAGTACGTTCAAATCCTCAATTTTAAAAATAATCTCGTATTTTTGCAGCCTATTCAGAGGCTTATGAATGAATTTCTTGTGCTGGGTCTGGTATTAGCTTATTTTGGATTGCTTTTGCTGATATCATTCTTCTCTAAAGGATCCAATCAAAACAACAATGCATTTTTTCTTGGTGAACGCAAGTCGCCCTGGTTTGTAGTGGCTATAGGCATGGTAGGGGCTTCGCTCTCGGGAGTGACATTTGTATCGGTTCCGGGCATGGTACGCGAAAACAGCTTTCTGTATATGCAAACCGTTTTTGGTTTTTTTTTCGGTTATCTAATTATTGCCCAGGTTTTGCTGCCGGTTTATTACCGGCTGAATGCTCCCAGTATATATGTTTATTTAAAACAGCGTTTCGGTAAGTATTCCTATAAGACCGGTGCTGCCTTTTTCCTTTTATCCAAGACCATAGGTGCTGCTGCCCGTCTCTATGTCGTGGCCATTATTCTGCAAGTCTTCATCCTGGATAAATGGGGGCTGCCTTTTGCCCTTACGTCAGCGCTCATCATAGCCATGATCTGGATGTATTCTTCTCGCAACGGCATTAAAACAATAGTGTGGACCGATATGTTGCAAACGATATGTTTATTGACAGCCTTGGTTTTGATTATTTTACAACTGTCTAAAAGTTTGCAGCCCGAAAGCGGCTCAGTATGGGGCTTGATGAAGGCCAGCCCTTACATGAAAATGTTTGAGTTCGAAAATTGGCACAGTAAACAGCATTTTGTTAAACAGTTTTTCAGCGGTATTTTTATTGCTTTAGTCATGACAGGTTTGGACCAGGATATGATGCAAAAGAACCTGAGTATTTCCAAATTGCATAAAGCAAAAAGAAATATTTATACCTACGGTTTTGCCTTTATTCCGGTAAATTTCTTGTTTTTAAGTCTGGGAGTTATGCTTTTGCTTTTTGCACAAAAGAATCATTTGGAACTACCGCTGTTGTCGGACGATATTTTGCCCGTCATTGCTACCGGTTCGTTCTTAGGCCCGGCAGCCGGCATTTTCTTTGTTGTAGGTATTATTTCTGCTGCCTTTTCCAGTGCTGATTCTGCGCTTACTTCGCTCACCACATCCTTTTGTGTAGATATGCTGGACCGCAAAGATGACGTTCGCTTGCGCAAACGAGTGCATTTGCTGATTTCGGTCTTTTTTCTGCTTATTATACTTATCTTTAAGGCTGTGAACAACCGCAGCCTGATTGATGCTATTTATGTGATAGCCGGCTATACGTACGGGCCTTTGCTGGGATTGTTTGCCTTTGGACTGTTCGGTAAAAAGCCGGTCAGGGATAAATGGGTGCCTTATATAGCTCTGAGCGCACCCATCCTGAGTGCCTTATTTCAGTATATTTCAAGCCGCTATTGGTCGTATTCGCTGGGGTATGAACTTTTGATGCTGAATGGAGGGTTGACTCTGTTGATGTTGTGGCTCAGCGGCAAAACGCTGCGTTCTGATCAACATTTTAGTCAAGCAGAAAACAAGGACTAAAAGAAGACAACAAAGTCAAAGGTACAAATGTTGAGCTCAATCAATAAGTAAATCAATAATACATTATTAAATACAAGCCTTATGGAAATTAGCAGTGCAAGTTTTGTCATCAGCAACACCAGTGTAGAGAACTGCCCCAAGGCTGACTTGCCCGAATTTGCCTTTATTGGCCGTTCCAATGTAGGTAAATCCTCTTTGATTAATATGCTGATGAATCAAAAGAATTTAGCCAAAACATCCTCCAAACCTGGCAAAACTCTGCTTATCAACCATTTTTTGGTTAATAATGCCTGGTATCTGGTCGATTTGCCCGGTTACGGCTACGCTAAAGTATCCATTAAACAAAGAGATAAATTACATCGCATGATCAGTGATTATGTTTTGAAAAGGCCTAATCTGCAGTGTCTTTTTGTATTATTGGATGCCAGGCATCAACCACAGGAAATCGATCTCGAATTTCTGGAATTTTTAGGAGAAAATCAGGTGCCTTTTGCCTTGGTGTTCACTAAAACGGACAAATGCAAGAAAACCGAGTTGAATCTCAATATCGAAAACTATCGTAATCGTCTGCTCGAAAGCTGGGAAAGCCTGCCTCCGCTCTTTTTGAGTTCGGCCGAAAAGAAACAGGGCAAAACCGAATTGCTGGATTATTTAACGCAGATTTTAAAAGACTTATCCAGCCAGGGTTTGGAATAACGCGTCATTATCCAATAACAAAGTACAGCGGTAAGGCTTCCTACCAGAGATCCTACACTGACATCTACCAGAAAATGCTGGGATAAATACACCCTGGAATAGGCAGTCAGGCTGGCCAAGACCAGAAAAAACACTTTCCATACAGGATTTTTGACAATCAAAGCGAGCACCATAAAAATGGCAAAAGCTCCGGTGGTATGGCCCGAAGGAAAACTATGAGCTGAATGTAAATGCACCCCCTCGACTACGTGTAAATCATAAATATCTTTGAAGAAGACTTTAGGCCTGGGGCTGTCGGGCCAGACCACTCGTTTGAAAAACTGGGTAAACAGTGGAGCCAAAATGGTAGAGCCGATAGCCATAAAGGCGTAACGAAAGCGCACAAACAACAAAATCACACAAATGGGAGCCAGTACCCAACCTTCGCCCATGTAAGAAGCGTATTTAAAGAAAAAATCAGCAAAGGGGCTGTGGTGTTGGTTCATCCAGATATGTATCTCTGCTTTGGAATAAGTCAGGATAAAAAAAACGCTGAGGGCCAGCATCAGCAAATAGGGAATAAAGAGCCAGTAATTGTCTTTGAACAGAGAGTTTCGTTTCATAGGGCAAAGCATAAACCCTGCAAAGATAGTTTTTTGTGCTTTAATGCAAAACCAAGTGTTGTAAAATGCCTATCTTTATGGGCTTTTAATGTCTTAGAGCATACACCTGTCCGGGCTTACCGGGCATAAATGCTTTTGTTACGAGCCTTATTAAGTGGATTATGGGAGCTGAACTGCATTTTGAATTATGCTGCTGGGACAACAACCGGCACACACGGGCCTTTCTGGATTTGTTGAATCACTACATGGCCGATCCTATGGGTAATTTTCCACCCCTGGACAATTCAGGCCAGGAAAAGTTACTGGCCGATTTGAGTGCTCACCCCACGGCCGAAGTCTTACTCATGAGTCTGAACGGGCAATACATTGGTATGTCGACTTTCTTTGTGAATTATTCAACCTTCCTGCTAAAACCTTACATCTACATTCACGATGTTGTGGTGCATAAAGCGCAGCGAAACCAGGGTTATGGTAAGCTTATGATCAGGGAATTGATCCGTTTGGCCCGGGAACGCAACTATTGCAAATTGACACTCGAAGTGCGCAAAGACAATCCCGCTGCGCAAAAGGTATACAGTAACCTGGGCTTCGAAGCAGGCAATCCTGAGATGCTGTTTTGGAGCAAACGACTGTAATTTTATGATAAGCTTGAGCCTGTTTAATGAAGCCTGACTTCTAGATGAGCTGTCTTTTGAGGGTCTCTTATCGTCGAATTTGTTCCAGAGCTAGTGAAGTAGCCCTGAGCAAAGGCTCTGCCGAGAGTTTATGGCCGACTGCTTTTTGCATCCAATATTGCGGGATCAGTCGTCCCTGTGCAAAGATGCGCTGAATTTCAGTTCCCCTGTCTTTGCCTTCGAAGTGTTCGTTCAATTGATAATGAATCAAATGTCCCAAAGGATAGGCCGGCAGATAAAGAGGAATTTCGATCATGTGCGAATAAACGGCCAGAATATTTTGGTCTTCGATGCCAAACACCGGGGCGTAGTATTCGTTCCAGACTTCCCGGGCAATACGTATCACATTGTCCTTTAATTGGGCGGCATCGGTGTCGGGATGCTCGTACATCCAACGCCAGACCTTCATATCTACCAGGGCAACGCCCATAATCTCGTAACTGCTCCAAAACAGATCCAGGGTGTTCAGGCTGCCGGCCAGGGGATCCTGCTGTTTTATGCCCAGCAAATCAAGGTCTCTTTCCTGAAACACAAAGGCCAGGGCTTCGGTAAAAGCGTTGTTGGGCACGGAACTCAGAAAATAGTTGGGCACATCGTACAGCGAAATATATTCCTCCACATTATGACCAAATTCGTGAGTGGCTATGTTGTAGGTTTTGTAATCGACTCCGTTTTCGCGAAAACGAGCCCGGAGATGAATTTTGTCGTTTTTCATAGCAGCCGGCCAGGCATGGCCCGAGCCCACCGATGGATTTACTTCGACCTGTGCACAAATTTCCCGGGCCTTTTGTTCACTGAAACCCATTTTTACAAGAATAGCGGGCAGGTCATTTTGGAAAGCCTGCAAAGAGGGATACTTATCAAGCACCAATTTGTCCAGAACAGCAGGATCGATGCTGCTTCTGCTCTTGAAGCCGTCGTACCAGATATCGTAAGGCCTCAGTTTGCGGCCCAGCCTTTTTTCTATCAGTTGACCGGTCTCGACAGCCTGTTTGGATGAGAGCAGTTCCACGAAAAGGGCTTCGACTTCCTTTTCGGCGATTTCCAGCTCGCCGTCAAAGTTGCGGGCTATGTAAGTGGGATATTGTTCACTGTGGTCATCCATAGCCTTGTTAGCCTTGAAAAGATCCAGAAAATATTGATAGCGGGTATTCGGCTCGGCTTCATATGCGATTTCTTTGCCCTCCTGATACACTTTGTTGTTGACCGGGTCCCAATCGTAGCTTGGATTGTCAATCACCGGCAGTGGAATGCTTTGTTCAATAATGTGTTGCATCACCCGGTAGATGACTTCCTGCTTTTGCAGGCCTTGTTCCTTGTCGGCGTAATTCGATTTGAGTTCGTCCCGCAGCCCCCAGTGAGTGATGAGTACCATGTTGTCCGGGAAAAGCTTCTTGCCCTGATCCAGGAGGCTGCCCATATGGATGTTGTAATTCGAAATATACTCTTCGGCCTTGGTGGCGGCCAAAGTCATCTCCTGTTTAAGAGAGGCAGGAATGCGTTCAGTAAAGAAATCACCCAGGCGGGCATAGCCCCATTCTTCGGAAGTCCACGTTCCGGCCAGAGCGGTTTTTTCGTCCAGACTGAAGTAAGGGAAGTTCAAGGCTGCAACAAAAGCAATTTTGCTGTTGTACATATCCTCTTCGAAGTGGGCTGCATTGTCGTAGGCCCCAAAAAGCTGATCGACTGGCAGATTTTGGTAACCCGTTTCGTGCAGAGGCCTTAGTAATTCTACCCTGACCCGGTTTTGATGCCCCAGCAGAGTTTCGAAATGGCTGGCCATGCGCTGGAACAAAAGGCTCTTTTGCTGAGAGTCTGCACAGAGGTGATTTTTGCAAAATGCCACAAATTCTTCAGAACTGCCGTCTTTCGAAGTCCAGAGCCCGGCACATTGGCGCAGGCCTTTTTCAATGAGAGCATCGGGTAGTTCAGATTGCTCCGTACAAGCTGTCAGAGCTTTCTGAATGGAGCTTTCGGGAATGTTTAGACTTGCAGAATTATTACAGGAAATCATAAGCAGAATAACTGAAATGAGAACAAGATATTTTTTCATGGCAAAGGTTTTTGGAGAGCTATACTGTAATTGTTCCAATGACGCATTAATCGTTTCGGGGCCTGGAAGTTTTTTTGTTCCTTTTGGACCGATTCCTTTCCACCGCTTTACTCACCAAATCCTGATCTTTGAGGCGGTTGGTATAAAAGCTGTAATCCTTTTTGATGGGCTTATACTCCGGATCCAAAAACAAGGGGCTGCTGATGACGTGATCGGCCGTAGAACGATTGCAGCAAAATACGATGTTCTCGACACCGGCCAGGCGGGTCAATGCCTTGATGTCCGTATCGTGAGGTTGCAGGGTCATGGAGTCGGTAAAGAAGAAACAATAGTCCACTTCGCCCTCTACGATGCGGGAGCCCATTTGTTGGTCGCCGCCCAGAGGGCCAGACTTGAGTATGGTAATGTCCCAGTCAATGTCGGGGTGTTTTCTGCTGAGGGCTTCCTGAACCAATTTGCCTGTGGTGCCGGTACAATAAAATTTATGCCCGATCAGGCGTTCCGAGTTCCAGACAGCCCATTCAATCAGGTCCTGCTTCATGCCGTCGTGGGCAACGAGTCCTATTTTGCGAATAACTTTGTTCATATGTTCTGATTTAGTTTGAAGTTTAAGTGTTTGTAGATCCAGGTTGAAGAAACCAATACTTGAACCTGGGTGCCGATTGTAACAGTGTAGAGCAAAAGAACAAATTCTTTTGCAAAAAGCAATGCAGGGACAAAGGTTTTTTAAAAAACAGAGGCTGTATCCTATCTCAGAAACAGCCTCTGCTCTTTAGTACAATTCTTTGCCTCCTTCTTTTTGAGTTGAATTCTCCGGCAAATTTTGTCCTGCTTTCTCTTTGAATTTAGTCCTCGGGCAAAAAATTGGGATACATATAATTTGTAGGAGATACAAATGTTTCTTTGATAGTACGAATCGAAGTCCAACGCAAAAAGTTGAACACAGAGCCGGCTTTGTCGTTGGTACCCGAGCCTCTGGCGCCGCCAAAAGGCTGCTGACCTACAACGGCACCGGTAGGTTTGTCGTTGATGTAGAAATTGCCCGCTGCGTTCACCAGTTTTTTTGTCATTTTCTCGATATTGTATCTGTCTTGCGAAAAGATGGCTCCGGTCAGGCCGTAAATCGAAGAACGATCCAGCAGATCGAGAGTGGCGTCCAGCTCTTCGTCCTTATACACATAGATAGTAAGCACCGGCCCGAACAATTCCTCGACCATAGTAATGTAATCGGGTTTTTTGGCCAGAATGACTGTAGGCTCGATAAAATAACCTACCGATTTGTCGCAGTTACCGCCGAAAATTACTTCGGCATCGGCTTCTTGGCGAGCCCTGTCGATAAAGCCTTTGAGTTTGTCAAAAGAGGCTTCGTCAATCACGGCGTTGATAAAGTTGCTGAAGTCTTCGGGCGGGCCCATTTTTACCGTGGCCAGTTCTTTGCCCAAACGCTCGCGGACCTCTTTCCAAAGACTGGCCGGGATGTACGCCCTGGAGGCAGCCGAACATTTTTGGCCCTGGTATTCAAAAGCACCGCGCAGCAGGGCAATGGCCAGCGCCTGAGGATCGGTGGTGGCATCGGCAAACACAAAATCCTTACCGCCGGTTTCGCCCACAATGCGGGGATACGATTTGTATTTATAAATGTTTTCGCCTATGGTTTTCCAAATGCTTTGGAACACGGCGGTAGAGCCGGTAAAGTGGATGCCGGCAAAATAGGGAGAATTCAATACCACCTGCGAAGTAGTGGGCCCGTCGGCAAATACCAGGTTGATTACGCCATCGGGCAGGCCGGCTTCGCGGAATATTTCCATAATTACAGCCGCCGAATAAACAGCGGTTTTGGAAGGCTTCCATACTGCCACATTCCCGAGCATAGCCGGGGCCGCGGGCAGGTTGCCGGCTATGGAAGTAAAGTTGAAGGGCGTCAGGGCAAACACAAAGCCTTCCAGCGGTCGGAATTCGTTGTAATTCCACATACCTGGCGAAGATTCCGGTTGCATGTTGTAAATATCCGTTACGCAACGCACACCAAAGCGAAAAAAGTCGGCCAGTTCGCAGGCAGCATCAATTTCGGCCTGAAAAGCGTTTTTGGATTGTCCCAGCATAGTGGCGGCGTTCATTTTTTGGCGATAGGGGCCGGCCAGCAAATCGGCTGCCTTCAGAAAAATCGCTGAACGATGCTGCCATGACAGAGCTGCCCATTGTTCGCGGGCCGACAAAGCTGCATCAATGGCCATTTGCACATGGCTGCCGTCGCCCTGGTAATAATAGCCCAGGGTATGTTTGATGTCGTGGGGCGGAAACATCCGCACTTTTTTATCGGTACGAATTTCTTTGCCTCCGATGATCATGGGAACATCCAGTTCTTTCGACCTTAGTTCGGTAAGCATATTTTTTAAGGCTGCTCTTTCGGGCGTGCCCGGTGCATAAGTTTTTACCGGCTCGTTCCTGATATCCGGTATAGTATAAAATCCTGTAGACATAGCGTGAGGTTGTATATGGTTAAGAAATCTGAGCGTAAAATTACCAATTTTTCAGACTCTAAATTCAAAAAATGGTACCGATAAATGACGCTATTGTCCACTGTGGTCCTTGATTTGGTTTGTTAAAGCTTTTCCGCCCGAAGTTGGGGAGAATTTATTCACTTGTGGTTGCGCCTTTCCTGGTGTCAGGAAAAACGTTAGCAAGAGTAAACTTGTCAATGATCTGTAAATCAGTGATATGATTTAAGGTAAGCGAGCTAAAAAAAACAGTTAATAGCTTGTAGTCACCAATTCTCTGTTTGCAATTGTCTGCCAAAGAGCCGCAGTTGTTGGCGGGCTTGTGGGTAGTCGGGCATCATCCGGCCGAGTTTTGTCCAGAAGTGTTTGCTGTGATTGTGTTCCAGGGTGTGGGCCAGTTCGTGCAGCACCACGTAATCTACGCAAAGTTCGTCTGCCATTATGAGCCGCCAGCTGAAACAGAGCTGATTTTTTGAGTTGCAGGAGCCCCAGCGGGTTTTGGCCGAGCCTATGCGTATGGCCTTTGGTTGGAGTTTGTACAGGCGGGAGTAATGCTCCACTTTGGCTGTGATGCATACTGTGGCGAGCTGTTTGTAGATTTTTACGACCCTAGCCTGCATTTTTTCTTCAGGAAGCTTGTTACCCAGAAAAAAACCCCGGGCGTCAAATCCGCTCTGAGGATTTTCGGAAATACGTAATGGGTAGGTCTTGCCAAGGTAGCGTAGTCCCATACCCGCTTGCAAACGAAAGGCCTCGCGCTTCTGGGTGTTTTCGCGAAGCATTTGTTGTTTGGAAAGTATCCAGCTTTGTTTGGCCTGTATAAAACCTTCCACTTCGTGCAGGCTCATTTTCAGGGGACAGCGCACCAGCAGGCTGCCATCGGTCTTAAGCTGCAAAGCCAGGGTTTTGCGACGAGAGCGGATCAGCGTGTAATTCATAAAACGGCCTTGAACGACATATCCAGGCTTTGAACCGAGTGGGTGAGGGCGCCCACCGAAATAAAATCCACCCCGCATTCGGCATAAGCCCGGATAGTATCGAGGGTGATACCGCCCGAAGATTCGGTTTCGTAACTTCCTGCAATGCGCTCAACGGCCTTGCGGGTGGTGCCGGGATCGAAATTGTCCAGCATAATGCGGTCCACCCCTCCGCATTGAAGTACCTGTTCCAGTTCGTCCAGAGAACGGACCTCGATTTCAATTTTTAGGTTCAGCTTTTTGTCCTGTAAATACTGCCTGGTGGCTGCTATGGCCCTGGCTATGCCTCCGGCAAAATCGACGTGGTTGTCTTTGAGCAGGATCATGTCGTAGAGCCCCATACGATGGTTGCTGCCTCCGCCCAGTACCACGGCCTCTTTTTCGAGCAGGCGCATGCCGGGAGTGGTTTTGCGTGTGTCGATTACCATGGTGTGTAAGCCTTGCAGTTGGTCAGCATACAAACGAGTGGTGGTGGCTATGCCGCTCATCCGTTGCATAATATTGAGCATCAGGCGTTCAGTCTGCAAAAGAGAACGAACACTGCCCGTGGTTTCGAAGACGATATCGCCGGGCTTTACTTTTTGGCCGTCCTGAATAAAGACCCTGGTCTGCAACTGCGGATCGAAGAGCCTGAATACTTCCAATGCAACCCGAACACCGGCAACGATACCTGCTTCCTTGATAAGTAATACCGATTTGCCCCGGGCTGATGCGGGAATAGAACTCAAACTGGTGTGATCGCCTTCGCCTATGTCTTCGGCAAAGGCATTGCGGATAAAATCTTCTAATGTAGCCATAGCGGTCTGTTTTTCCGGAGTAATTTGTTGCAAAAATACAGTCTTTATTCCAAAAAGCCCTGCAAGAGCTTCGCGAATTGCACAAAAATCTCTTTTTTTGCAGAAGCAAACGACGGAGGACAAATTCTGTCTCTTTTTATAAACGGGCTTCGAAGAACAGAACAAAGCTCTTTGGAGATAAAATAGTTGAAATGAAAATCGTTTTTTTGTTGTCTGGCAAAACCAGCGAAGACTACGCACGCAAGAGTATCAAATTGTTCGAAGACAGATTAAAGCATTATTTACCCTTCGAAATCGTGTATTTGCCGGAACTCAAAAACCCGGCCAAACTCAGCGAACAAGAGCAAAAACAACGCGAAGCGGCTTTGCTGGAGCCCTGGATAAAACCCGAAAACGCTCTGGTATTACTCGACGAAAGAGGCAAGGAATATACTTCGGAAGCTTTTGCCGCTTACCTTCAAAAAAAGATGAACGCCGGTTTGCGCAACCTGGTCTTTGTATGCGGCGGCCCTTATGGTTTTGATGAATCCATCTACAAACAGGTTCCCGAGAGGCTTTCGCTGTCGAAAATGACCTTTTCGCATCAGATGGTGAGGGTGTTTTTTGTAGAGCAACTCTACCGGGCCATGACCATTCTGAGAGGGGAACCCTATCACCACGCTTAAACCGCAGTTTTGAATCTCAGAGTCCTGAATCTCGCAGATCAGACCTCGCAAATCAGAAAAAGTCGATCCAAAATCTGCTGTCCGACAAGCCTGTCTGAAGCTTTTGGCCTGCCGAGGCTTCTCCCGAAAAGTAGAAAAAACAAAAAAAAACAGCCGATTGTTTGTACATACAAAAATTAAGTCTACATTTGCCCCCACAAAACAAAGAAAGATGTTTGCACTTATAGTATCTGTCCTAGTGATTGTCCTAGTCGTGGTGGCTCCGGGATCGGGAAAGGTATGTTTATAAGTATACATAAAAAATACAGTATAGGCCTTTCCCATAAAACGGAAAGGCTTTTTTTTTGATTAATTGCTACAAAAATGAAACATCAACTACGCAGTGCCGTATGCACAGAAGGCAGAAGAATGGCCGGGGCCAGAGCCCTGTGGCTGGCCAACGGAATGAAAAAAGAACAATTGGGCAAACCGATCATCGCCATAGTCAATTCCTTTACTCAATTTGTGCCCGGGCATGTGCATCTGCACAACATCGGACAAGAAATAAAAGCTGAAATTGAGAAAGCCGGCTGTTTTGCGGCAGAATTCAATACCATTGCCATAGACGACGGCATAGCCATGGGGCACGACGGCATGTTGTATTCCCTGCCCAGCCGCGATTTAATTGCAGACAGCGTAGAATACATGGTCAATGCCCACAAGGCCGACGCCATGATTTGCATCAGCAATTGCGACAAAATTACTCCCGGTATGCTTATGGCCGCTCTGAGGATGAATATTCCCTCGGTGTTTGTTTCCGGCGGCCCCATGGAAGCAGGCAAACTGGGTGAGACTTACCTGGATCTGATCGACGCCATGGTACAGGCGGCCGATCCCAAAGTCTCTGACGAACAACTGGCTGCTGTGGAAGCGGTGGTTTGTCCGGGTTGCGGCAGTTGTTCGGGCATGTTTACGGCCAACTCCATGAATTGCCTTAACGAAGCATTGGGTTTGGCCTTGCCCGGAAATGGTACTGTGCTGGCAACACACCTCAACCGCAAGAAACTCTTCCAACAAGCTGCCCGACAAATAGTTCGCAATACTTTTGCATACTATAACGAGGGTGACGAAAGTGTCTTGCCTCTTTCGATCGCCACCAAAGCAGCATTCGTGAACGCTATGTCGCTGGATATAGCTATGGGCGGTTCGACCAATACGATTCTGCATTTATTGGCTTTGGCACAAGAGGCCAAGGTCGATTTTACGATGGACGACATCGACAGGCTTTCGCGCAAGATTCCCTGCCTGTGCAAAGTGGCCCCCAGCAGTCATTATCATGTTCAGGATGTGAACCGGGCAGGAGGTATCCTGTCCATTTTGGGCGAGTTGGATAAAGCAGGTTTGATTGACACTTCGGTTTGCAGGGCCGACGGCAATTCCTTGAAAGCAGCCATCGAAAAATATTCTTTAAGTTCAGAAAAGTGCTGCCCCGAGGCGCTGGCCTTGTATAAATCGGCTCCCGGCGGCAAATTCAACAATACTCTGGCTTCGCAGCAGGCTGTATACAAAGAACTCGACACCGACCGCAGCCTGGGCTGTATTCGCGATGTGGAACATGCCTATACAAAAGACGGCGGTCTGGCTATACTTAAAGGAAATATTGCTTTGGATGGCTGTGTTGTCAAAACGGCCGGTGTAGACGAATCCATCTGGAAATTCAGCGGCAAGGCCAAAGTCTTTCATTCGCAGGAAGCTGCCGGCGACGGCATTCTTGATGGAAGAGTGGAAGCCGGCGATGTAGTGGTGATAGTGTACGAAGGGCCCAAAGGCGGGCCGGGCATGCAGGAAATGTTGTATCCCACATCCTACATCAAATCCAGAGGCCTGGGCAAAGCTTGTGCCCTGATTACCGACGGCCGCTTTTCCGGAGGAACATCGGGCTTGTCTATCGGGCATATTTCGCCCGAAGCGGCATCTGGTGGGGCAGTGGGTCTTATTCGCGACAAGGATATCATCGACATTGATATTCCCAATCGCAGCATAAATCTTAGAGTCAGCACCGAGGAGTTAAATCAGCGCCGGCTGGAGGAAGAAAAGAAAGCCGCCGGAGCCTTCAAGCCATTGCGTGACCGCAAGATTTCCAAAGCTCTGAAAGCCTATGCCGGCATGGTTAGTTCGGCCGACAAAGGAGCTGTTCGAATCATTGAGGAGGATTAAAAAAATGGAAAAGAAAAAAATCACAGGGGCTGAAGCCCTCTTGTTTGCCTTTGCAGAAGAAAAGGTAGACACCATATTCGGATATCCCGGAGGAGCCATTATACCGGTATTTGATGCCTTGTATACCCACAAGGAAAAACTGGCATTCAATCACATCCTTACCCGTCACGAGCAAGGAGCAGCCCACGCTGCTCAGGGCTATGCCAGAGTGTCGGGCAAAGTAGGTGTGGTTATTGTAACTTCGGGACCTGCCGCTGCAAATATAGTAACCGGTGTGGCAGATGCTATGCTCGATAGTACTCCTATAGTGGTCGTTACCGGACAAACTTCGGTGGCCGCTCTGGGCTCGGACGCTTTTCAGGAAACAGATGTACTGGGTATTACACAAGCCGTAACCAAATGGAGTTATCAGATTCGCAGGGCCGAAGACATTCCCTGGGCTGTTGCCAGGGCCTTTTATATTGCCCGCGAAGGACGTCCCGGTCCGGTAGTGCTCGATCTCTCCAAAGATGCCCAAAATCAGCTGATGGAATTCAGCTACGAAAAATGTCGTTACATCCGCAGTTATCAACCCGAGCCCAAACTCAGGCAGGACAAAATTGCTGAGGCTGCCCAACTGATAAATCAGGCCAGGCAACCCTTTGCCGTGATTGGCCAGGGTGTTATACTTGGTAAAGCAGAACAGGAATTGTTCGATTTTCTGAACAAAGCCGATATTCCGGCTGCTTCCACTTTACTGGGGCTTGCCGTTATGCCCGTGGATTACAGGCTCAATATGGGTATGGTGGGTATGCACGGCAACGTGGCTCCCAACAAGAAGACCAACGAATGCGATGTGCTTATTGCCATAGGGATGCGCTTTTCAGACCGGGTTACCGGAAAATTGAGCGAATATGCCCCACAGGCTAAGGTCATTCATTTTGACATAGATCCTTCGGAAATCAATAAAAACGTCAAAGTCGAAGTCGGCGTTTTAGGCAATGTAAAAAAGACGCTGCCCGCCGTAACGGAGCTTCTTAATAAGGCCGAACACAAGGAATGGATAGAGAGTTTCGAAGAACATAAAAGTTGCGAAGATCGTGAAGTCGTAAGCAAGGATCTGCATCCCGACAACGGTATTCTGACAATGGCCGAAGTGGTCAAATGTCTTTCGGATAACACCGGACAAAATACCATAGTGGTGACCGACGTGGGTCAGAATCAAATTACAGCTGCCCGATATTTCAGTGCCTTCAATACCCGAAAAATAGTTACTTCAGGAGGTTTGGGCACCATGGGCTTCGGCTTGCCGGCAGGCATCGGTGCGGCATTGGGCTCACCTGAGTCCAAAACCTTTGTAGTCAGCGGCGATGGGGGTATTCAAATGACTATCCAGGAATTGGGCACCATTATGGAATATAAAATACCCGTCAAAGTTATCATACTGAACAACAATTACCTGGGTATGGTGCGTCAGTGGCAGGAATTATTTTACGAGGAACGCTATTCGTCCACTTCGATACAAAATCCCGATTTTGTTGCTTTGGCTGCTGCTTACGGCATCAAAGGACGCAAAGTGGAACAGCGTCAGGATCTCGCGGAGGCTGTAAGAGAGATGATAGCCAGCGATTCGGCTTATGTGCTCGAAGTTATGGTCGAAAAGAAAGGCATAGTTTATCCTATGGTGCCTGCCGGAAAATGTATCACAGAAATCATGTTAAAGAACTGACATTATGGAAAATACTTTATATACCGTTACCGTTTATTCAGAGAATCAGGTTGGTTTGCTCAATCAGGTCACCATTGTTTTTACCAGACGGCAAGTAAACATTGAGAGCCTTACGGTATCGCGCTCTGCCATTCCGGGCATACATAAGTTTACCATAACGGCCTATACCGACAAAGAAACTATCCGAAAAATAGTATTGCAAATCGAAAAGCGCATTGATGTACTTAAAGCTTATTATTATACCGACGAAGACATTATTTTTCAGGAAATTGCACTCTATAAAGTGCCTACCGATAGTTTGATGTCCAACAACGAAACAGAAACGCTGGTACGAAAATTCAATGCGCGCATACTGGAAGTGACCAAAGAGTACACCGTTATTGAACAAGCCGGACATAAAGCCGAAATTGACGCTATGTTTGAGGCCTTGAACAAAAACAAAATTCTGCAATTTGTCCGTTCCGGACGGGTTGCCATTACCAGGTCGCCCGTTGAACGGCTGAGTAATTTTCTGGAAGAAATGGAAGCTCGCAGAAAAGAAGTAGTTAATGAAAACAATTAATCCCTTATTAATAATTTAAAATTTATGGCAAAAATGAATTTCGGTGGTGTTGTAGAGAATGTCATCACCAGGGAAGAATTCCCCTTGAAAAAAGCACAGGAAACAATGAAAAACGAAACCATAGCTGTAATTGGTTATGGCGTACAAGGTCCCGGACAATCCAAAAATCTGAGAGACAATGGCTTTAGCGTAATTGTAGGACAGCGCAAAGGCGGTGCTACCTGGGACAAGGCTGTGGCCGACGGCTGGGTACCCGGCGAAACCCTGTTCGAAATCGAAGAAGCCTGCCGTCGCGGAACTGTCATTCAGTTTCTGCTTTCAGACGCTGCCCAGATAGAAGTCTGGCCCAAAATCAAACCCTACCTCACGGCCGGTAAAGCCTTGTATTTTTCGCATGGTTTTGCCATTACTTACAAGGAGCGCACCAATATTGTTCCTCCCAAGGATGTCGATGTTATTCTGGTGGCTCCCAAAGGTTCGGGCACTTCGCTGCGCAGCATGTTTCTGGAAGGCCGTGGTCTGAATTCTTCCTACGCTATTTTCCAGGATGCTACCGGCAAAGCTTTTGACCGGGTGGTAGCTCTGGGCATCGGAGTTGGATCGGGCTATTTGTTCGAAACTACCTTCCAGCGCGAAGTATATTCTGACCTTACCGGCGAGCGCGGTACCCTGATGGGCGCGATTCAAGGCTTGTTGCTGGCACAGTACGAAGTGCTCAGAGCCAACGGTCATACGCCTTCGGAAGCTTTCAACGAAACAGTCGAAGAATTGACTCAATCGCTGATGCCGCTGTT
>JAQUTN010000144.1 GCA_028694375.1 Bacteroidales bacterium | reverse complement strand
CCTATGGTCATGGAAGTCAGGGCGGTTTTTTTGGCCATCAACGAAGTAATAAAATTGACCAGCACAAACACGACCAAAGGATTCACGTTGGCGTACCAGCCGGGCGAGGCGCTTTCGCCAATCAAGCGGATCACGTACTTGGGCATGGTGGCGTACATCTGGCTTTGTATCATCCAGAATCCGCTGATGATAAAAATCAGGATGATTAACCTGGCATTGGTAAAGACTTTGACCAGTCCCCGCCAGATTTCGCGCAGCGATTTGCCTTCGCCCTGAGTTTGTGAAGATTTGTATAGAAAGAAAACTGCAATCAGCGCCAGCAGGGTCATGGCTGCCGCGAAATAATTCAGGTAAATCAGGCCCATATCGCCCAGGCTTTTGCGCAGGGGATCGACCACCGATTTTCCGGTAAAGGCTCCGATGTTGACCATCATGTAGAAAATGGCGTAACCCCGGGCCCGGTTCTCGGAAGTGGTTTCGCGGGCTACCGTGCCCGAAATTACCGCTTTGATAAAAGCTCCGCCAATCACGATCAGAATCATAACGGGAAGAATCGACCAACGCAAAGCAGATTGAGTCAGACCGGAAAAAACAGTTTCATCGCCATAGCTTACCAGTCCGGCACTTTCGAGCAGGGTGGGCAAGAGGCCCAGCCCAAAATAGCCCAGCGTAAGCAGGCTGAAGGCAATGATGATAGACCTGCGAAAGCCTATCCTGTCGGCGTAAGCACCGACAAAGGTGGGCAGAAAATACAAACTGGCCGAAAAAACACCCGAAATCAGGCCGGCTTCTATATCCGTGAAGCCCCAGACATTCGACAGGTAGAGGGTGATAACAATAAAAACGGCGTAATAGGCCAGGCGCTCGAGCAGTTCAACAGAATTGGCAACCCAAAATGCTCTTGTAAATTTTGACATAAGATGGAATTAAAAACGATAAGATAAAAAGAGTCCTCCCTTGTACGCCGGCATCCACTCGGCGCTGCGGTTGGGCTGGCCTTCGGGGATACTGGGATCGGTATACAGCACTCCGTCTTTGTAACCTTCGTAAGTGGAATGTTGCCAGCCCAGCCCCAGGTTGAGATCCAGCGACCAGCGATCGGACAAAATCCATTGATAGCCCAGGCTCAAGCCCAGCATCACATTATGTCCGTATTGAACCGAGCCGTTGTCGTAAGTGCCGAAATAGCCGGGAGCCATGCTTTTATTCATTTTCCAGACGCCCCAGCCCAGGTTGGGCGCGGCGTAGAAACCCCTGTAAACCTCTTTGGGATAATAACGTCCTTCGATAAAAGTAAGGCCCAACACCAGAGGGAAGTTCAGAAAGGGCACATGGTCGTGGTAAAACACCCCCATACCTTCCAACTGTACACTGATGTTGTTGTGGACGGCAAATTCTACGGCAGGATTCACCACACCGGCCAGCAGCAGGCCGTTCAGTTTGACGGCTACGCGCTTGTCGGGGAGGCTGCCCGGCTTTTGCCGGTCTTCGTCCGTAAAGGTAGCGGTTTTGCTTAGCCGGCCTTCGTCCGCAATGGAAGCAGTTTTGGTTTGCCTTTCCTGGTCTGCGAAGGCAGCAGTTTTGGTTTGCGGGTCTTCAGTCGTAATGGCAGCGATCCGGTTTTGATTGTTTTCAGCCCGCAGGGGGCCTTGAACGAAAAGAAAGAGTACAGCCCAGAGATGAAAGAAAATTCCTGGGCTTTTGTGGGATAGTACAATCATACGAGCAGCTTGATCCTAAGCGGAAGTTATTTGTTTCCTTTGACGGTTTTTTTTAGCACAAAGAAGAGCAGGATCAGCAAAAGTACTGCAACTCCTCCATCGATGTAGCGCATCATTTTTTGATGCAATCCGGTAGATTTGCGGATAAATTTGTTCATATCCCTGAGCGCTTCGGGAGAGAAAGTTTCTTCAATCTTGGCGTATTCTGAGGGAGCTCCGGTAGTGGCGTGCTGAAACAAGTGGTTAAGATCCGGATATTTAATGCTTGTCAGTTTGGGGTTCTTGCCTTCCGCCAGGGCTTGCTGTATGGCTCCCAGGTTGATGTCGGCATTTACCTGAAGATCTTTCTCTCCGTTCAGGGCCAGCACGGGGCAGCTTACTTCTTTCCAGGCTTCCCGGGGATCAAAACAGAGAAAATAGAACATCCATTCGTTGCTGATTTGTTGAACACTGGTTTGGATGTATTCTTCTTTGCTCATACCGCCCAGAGCTATTTCGACCTGTTCGGGATTAAGTAGCTGTAAGCCCTGTTCGATAATACTAGCGATGCTGTCCGGATCATTTTCCGGCAAAGCCGCGGCACGGTCAAAGATATACTCAGATACTATTTTCTGCACCTCCAGGCTTTCTTCCGGAGTTCCTTCGGCTTTGGCGATATCTATACTTTGTTTTTTGATAATTTCTGCGCCCGACACTCCCGGGCCGGCCAGGGAGATAATAAAAGCTATACTGGAATCTTTGGAGGCTACCATGGGGGCAATCAGTCCGCCTTCGCTGTGGCCTATCAGGCCAATTTGTTCATAACCGGATGCTTTGAGAAATTCAACGGCGGCGGCGGCGTCCAAGGCATTTTCGTAGCTGCTGCCCAGGTGTTGATTACCGCCTGATTCTGCAGTGCCGCGGTCGTCGTACCGCAGAGAGGCTATGCCTTTGCGGGCCAGGTAATCGGCAATGACCAGAAAGGGTTTGTGATCGAGCAGTTCTTCGTCTCGGTTTTGGGCTCCGCTGCCGGAAATAAAGACCGCAATGGGATAGTTTTCACCTTTGAGAGGCCTGAAAATGGTACCTGCCAGCTCATAGTTGCCGCCCCCTTTGAATTTGACCTCTTCGGAATGGTAGGGGAAAGGAGGCTTAGGATCCTGAGGACGTTGTACTTCTTGCTTTATGGTATCGGTCAACTCCTGATGTGTCATATAAAGCTCGGTTTTTATGCCGGCTTGTTTAAACTCGCCGTTAAGATTCCCTGCAGAATCAAGCCTGGCGGTGTAGGTAATATTGGAGACTTTCAATATCAGCACCTGGTCCTGGTAAGTGGCAGATTGCATGGGAATTCCAAAGGCTTTTTGATCGGGGCTGTCCATGGTGGCGGAATATTGCCCGGCTTCTTCATTGATGTGGAAATTCAGGCGCAGGTCATTTCCCATAACAGAAATCCGGCCATACCAACTTCCGCTAACGTCCTGACTCCATGTGTTCAATGCAAGCAGGCTCAACATTAAAAATAAAGAAATACGTTTCATGTGATTAGAATTTTTTTGCAAATATACTAATTCCTGTAGGAAAATGCACTTAAGCTCAAGATATAGACAGGTATTCAAAAAAATTGTACTTTTGCTCAAACATCAGCCTGTTTTGCAGTGAAAAAACTCAGTATACTCGAAATGAACCGCCTGACGGCGGAAGATTATAAAAAAGCCTCCAAGATCCCGCTAATCCTGGTTTTGGATAATGTGCGCAGCTTGCACAACATAGGTTCGGTGTTTCGTACTTCCGATGCCTTTTTGGTCGAGAAAATCATACTGTGCGGCATCAGTTCCTGCCCGCCTCAGCCCGAGATTCACAAAACGGCCCTGGGGGCTGAATTCACCGTAGACTGGGCTTACGAGGAAGATTGCCTGCAGGCGCTTAAAACCTTGCGCGAACAAGGTTACATCCTTTTTGCCGCCGAACAGGCCACAGACAGTATTTCTTTGCAGGAGCTCCGGCTCAATTGCGGACAAAAGTATGCGCTGGTGCTGGGCAACGAGGTGAAAGGCGTACAGCAGGAAGTCATCGATCTGTGCCATCACTGCGTGGAAATACCTCAATACGGCACCAAACATTCGCTCAACGTGTCGGTGGCATCGGGCATACTGATCTGGAGCTTTTTTGAACAATTAAGGAAAGGCTTACAGTAACAAGTTCAATAACAAGATTATCAGATAATTTCAATATGAAGCAGTTAGATACCAAATTTATGCATCCGGCCGAACAGATCAATGTGATTATCAGCCGCATTTATCGTAGTGGCATGACCACCACCTCGGGAGGCAATATTTCTATCAAAGACGAAAACGGCGATATTTGGGTCACCCCTTCGGGCATAGACAAAGGTACCCTGAGTTTCAGGGATATTGTCTGCGTTAAACCGGACGGTAAAGTGATCGGCGAACACAAACCCTCGTCGGAATATCCTTTTCACAAGGCTATCTACGATACCCGTCCCGAAATCAGGGCGGTGATTCACGCCCATCCTCCCGGCCTGGTGGCTTTTAGCATTGCCCGGCAGATACCCAATACCAATATTATCCCCCAGGCCAAAAACATTTGCGGAGAAATCGGTTACGCTCCCTATGCCTGTCCTGGCAGTGAGCAGTTGGGCCGTAATATTGCCGAAGTGTTCAAAACGTCAAAATACAAGGCTGTTATACTCGAAAACCACGGAGTTGTGCTGGGTGGCACCGACATGATGGATGCCTATCAGCGGTTCGAAACCCTGGAGTTTTGTTGCCGTACTTTGGTCAACGCCGGCCGCTTGGGCAAACTCAGGCTCCTGAGCGACGAAAAGATCGACGAATTTCACGCCAGAATTCCCCACAACATCAGCCATTTTATGGATGTGTCCTATCCCTCGGACGAAAGGGCCATTCGCAGTTTAATGTGCAAAATTATCCGTCGCTCCTGCGATCAGGGGCTGATGATTTCAACCTACGGCACTGTTTCGGTACGCTGGCGCAACAACGATTTCCTGATCACTTCGCCCAATGTGCCGCGTT
>JAQUTN010000018.1 GCA_028694375.1 Bacteroidales bacterium | reverse complement strand
CGAGCATCGCATTTATCATTTCCGACAACGGCATAGGTACTCAAAGCCTCAGCAAGCAAGACTTACTCCAAAAATCAAGCTCCAAAGGGCTTAAGATTGTAGAATCAAAACTTAACAACCACTACCCGGAAGCCTTTAGTTTTGAATTACTGAACACGGCCGAGCCCGGCTGTACCTGGATAATCAGCATAGATAAATCCAGCCTTAATAAATAAATCGGCCAAGCCTTGTCTCTTCTTTAATTCAACTATATTCAAAATAAAACAGAAAAAAATCAAGATAAAACTTTTAAACCAAACCAGCCATGTGCTGGATATTTTCCGGACCAGCAACGACTATCCTAACATCGATCCCTACTCTGAGCATACAACTATTATCAAAGCATTTCTGACGTTAATTCAGCCAAAGCTTGCATTTATACAATTCGGGATTTTTATAAAATAAAGAAGACTATTTTTACGGAATAGTAACCGTTTTCAATTATGCAATTCAGCGCGTATTTACTATTTTCAGCAGCACTTTTGGCAGTTTTGACAGGGATACTTCTTTTGAACATTCTCTACAAAAAGAAAATTAATAAAATAAAGACAGAAAACAAGCAAGAGCAAAAAGAAAACAGAAAAGATTTCCCGGCCCGTACTTCCCCGTCCCCGCTACCACAAAAAAACAATTACGAAAGAAAAAGAGAACCCGGGCTCGAAGAAAGCCTCTTTATAAAAAAGAGGCAAGCCGAATTAAGCAAAACCTAATGCACAGCAATTAAAAAGTCTTTACTTGTATGAAAGCAGAGTTTTAATTTTTCATTTAGGTTCATTTAGGGGGAGATGCTGTGGACAGTTTTGTTCTCAGCATCTTTTTTTACACTCAAATCACAGCCTGTTCAGGAAATACCATTCGTTGTAGCCCAAACCTGCCTAAATAATCGGGGCCAAGATTGCGGAAGCGGTTTTGAGCCAATTCATAATATTCAGAACCGACAAATATATTTGCACTCTCTTGAGCCTTGACAACAAAGCCCGGTACAACTACTAAATACAGCATTAGTCCCGATCCTTTTGTGTTTTTCATATCAATCTATGTCTGAGCTCGCGAACAAAGATAAATCGGTCTGCTGTTTCTGCAAACATTTACTTATTTTTGTTGATCGTTTTATAAAAACAGAACCAATCAGTGTTTGCGCTATGTCCCCGAAAAGCTATTCTTTGTTTCTGAGTTTCCTCAAAATGCTTATATTTTCAGCTTTAGGTCTCTTCGTGTTGCAGGCCCGGGCAGTCGGGAAACTCTGGTTGCCTGAGTCTGCCGTTGCAAGTGTTGAGGTTAGCATGCCGGCATGGGAAAAATCTCCCGGACTCGATTTGGCGAAACAGGCCCTGATGGATGGATGGCAAGATCATGAAAACAGCGATATCAAATTAAAGATCAGTCGCGACAAAAGGCTTTCTGACGAAGGCTATAGTTTATCGCCCGGCTGCATCACTGCCAAAACTCACCAAGGCTTACTCTACGGAGTGTACGAATACTTACGGCGCCAACAAACAGGAGCAACTTTGGACCTGCCCTTTTCCAATCCCTCCTACCAAAGGCGCTTACTCAACCACTGGGACAACCTGGACGGAAGCGTCGAAAGAGGTTATGCCGGGCGTTCCATCTTTTGGAAAGGCAAACAGTCGATGGAACCAACAGCAGAAGACCGCGAACGCTGGCGGGTCTACGCCGCGATAAATGCTTCCGTCGGCATCAACGGAGCCGTTTTGAACAATGTCAATGCTTCGCCCGAGATGCTAAGTCTGCCGGTACTGAAGCGCGCTGCAGCCATAGCATCCGAACTCCGGCCATACGGCATAGTAACTTATCTGAGTATTAATTTCTCAACACCAATATCTCTGGGTGGGCTCAAGACTGCCGATCCTCTTGAGCCTGAGGTGGTAGACTGGTGGCGGGCAAAAATCAGCGAAATCTACTCCCTGATCCCCGATTTCGGGGGCTTTCTGGTCAAAGCCAGCAGCGAAGGCCTGCCCGGACCCGGTGATTTTGGACGCAGTCACGCCGAAGGGGCCAATATGTTAGCCGGGTTACTCAAACCTTACCAAGGCATTGTAATGTGGCGGGCTTTTATATATAAACCAGACAACAGCGACCGGGCCAAACAGGCCTACGAGGAATTCCAGCCTCTGGACGGACAATTCAGCGATAATGTAATTATACAGGTCAAAAACGGGCCCATTGATTTTCAGCCTCGTGAACCCTTTAGTCCTTTGTTTGGAGCTCTCCAAAAGACGGCCGTCATGCCTGAGCTGCAAATCACTCAGGAATACCTGGGACAAGAGCATCAATTAGCTTTCCTTGGGGGTCTGTGGGAAGAATGCCTGCAAAGCGATACCTATCAGCGAGGCGCGGGCAGCACAGTGGCCCGATGCACAGACGGCAGTCTTTTCAATCAATCTCTGACCGCCATAGCCGGAGTTTCAAATATCGGCACAGACAACAACTGGTGTGGCCATCCTTTTGCTGCCGCCAACTGGTACGCTTTTGGACGCCTGGCCTGGGACAACTCCGCCAGTGCTTCCGAAATAGCCAAAGAATGGCTGATACTGACTTTCAAACCAACACAGGCTTCGGAAAAGAATCTGACCTCCGACGAGCACCCGTCTTCTGAGGGAAATCCAGGTACTGAACCGAACCGGAGCCCGAAGGAAGATACGGCCTTGAAGCACGCGGGCGAAGAGTGGGAGAAAGAATTTCTCCAACCGGTTCTATCTATGATGCTCAAAAGTCGGGAAGCTATGGTCAATTACATGATGCCTTTGGGCTTGCACCATTTGTTTGCCCTCGATCATCATTACGGACCGGGGCCCTGGTACGATGCCCCCGGGCAAAGAAAAGACTGGACTCCGCCCTATTATCATCAGGCAGATGCTTACGGCCTGGGATTTGACCGCAGCTCGCGGGGCAGCAATGCCGTGGCGCAATACCGGGAGCCCTTGCGTTCTCAATTTAACAATCCAGCCACTTGTCCCGAAAATCTGCTGCTCTGGTTTCACCACCTCCCCTGGGAACACCGCCTGCAGAATGGCCTCAGCCTGTGGGAGGAAGTCTGCCGGCGTTACGATGCCGGCCTTCAGGAGGCTCGTCGTTTCCAGTTGGTCTGGGACAGTGTGGAAAGCTGGGTTAACAGCGAGGTTTTCCTTCGGGTTCAGGCCAAACTCCGCAGGCAAGCCAGGGATGCTCAGGTGTGGAAAGACGCCTGTCTGCTCTATTTCCAATCGATCAACCAACTGCCCTTTCCCGAAGACATGGAAAGGCCGGTTCACGACTTGGAAGTACTCAAGAAAACAGATATGCGGCATTATATGAACCAGTAAATCTTACACCAATTTCAATCAGGCAAAATCAACAAGATATTCTCTATAATCAGGCCGTCTTACTAGCAATCCATAAAAACAAAAAAAATATGCAACGTTCATTACTCCTGCTTACTATCATTGCTCTTTTCTTCTACTCAGAGATTAAAGCGCAAACACTGCGCCAGGCCGGCGATGGGCTTTTCCTGATGGGCGTGGCCGTCAACAGCCGTCAAACCGAAGGTGCCAGGCCTGCCGAAGCCGCACAAATCTCTAAGCACTTCAACGCCATAGTTCCGGAAAACTGTATGAAATCGGCAGAGATTCATCCCGAAGAACATCTTTATCGTTTCGAAGCCACAGATAAGATGGTGGCTTTTGGAGAAAACAATCAGCAAGTCATTACCGGACATTGCCTCATCTGGCATTCTCAGTTGGCTCCCTGGTTTTGCGTGGATGAACAGGGAAAACCGGTTTCTGCCGAGCTGCTCAAGGCCAGAATGCGTGAGCATATATTTACTATTATGACTCGCTACAAGGGCCGTATCAAAGGCTACGACGTGGTCAACGAGGCTTTAGAAGACAATGGATCCTATCGCAACAGTCCTTTTTATCAGATTCTGGGTAAAGACTTTATTCGGTTAGCCTTTGAATACGCTCACGAAGCCGACCCCGAGGCTGAACTCTATTACAACGATTACAGCATGACTATTCCGTCCAAATGCGATGCCGTCGTCCAAATGGTCCAGGAGCTCAAAGCCGCCGGCTGCCGCATAGACGCCGTGGGTATGCAAGGACATGTGCATATGGACGAACCCTCAACGGAAGCTTTCGAAACCAGCATCCTCAAACTGGCCGCAGCCGGTGTCAAGGTCCTGATTACCGAATGGGATATTTCTATCCTGCCCAACCCTTACAGGCATACGGGAGCCAATATTGCCGACCGCTTCAGCTATTCTTCGGAGAGCGACCCCTATCGCCAGGGAGTACCCGACGAAGTGATGCAGGCCTGGGAACAACGCGTCACCGATCTTTTTAAGCTCTTTCTGAAACACCACGAACATATTGACCGCGTTACACTCTGGGGCCTGAACGACGGCAACTCCTGGCGCAACAATTTCCCCATCCGCGGACGCAAGGATTACGCCCTGCTCTTCGATCGCAACAATCAGCCCAAAGCTGTTGTACAACAAATGATTGAGCTGGCACTGGAAGCTAAATCAAAGTAATTACAATCTGGATTAATGCTAATTGATAATCCAATTTTTCTCTTTCTTATGCATTAAGCTTTAACCATACTGATTCAAATTGTGAATGTTCCCGCTTGATTTATTCAGTAATAAAAATATTTTTAGCTTTTGGCTTAGACTGCTTGTATATGTCAATGAAGTTTAATTCATTTGCGAAATTAAATTTTATAATTCCTTCTTTTTAACCCCTTGCCATGAAAAAGACTCTCCTCCTTGCCGGGCTTTTAGCCCTAACGGGCAGCTTGTGCGCCCAAAGCTTGTCTCTCTGCGAAGTTTTTGAGAAACTTGGCAACAACAGTTCGGACTTTAGTCCCCTGATGGGACCAGCCACCGATACTCTGGAAATCAACTTTGTTTCCACCATCGAAGTCGACAAGGCGGAAAAATCGATCTTTAAAAAGTTTTTGAGTGCACCTTATTTTGAGGCTGACTACGGAAGCTTTCAGACCGAAGCAGAAGCCCTGCAATTTGTTAAAGGCTTACAACAGGAATTTCTCTCTTGTTGGGGAAGCTTTCGCTTTCCGGAGAAATACGACAAAACACTGAATATCCGTGACTTCAAATTTGTGCATGACGTCGAAAACATGTTCCGTGTGTATGAAGCCAGCCTCAGAATTGACCAATATGGCGATGAGTTTGACGTAAGTTTCCGCTTTCCGCAAAGTTCTGATGACTTCTTTTCCGGAACCACGCCTGCTTATGTCGACTATCAGGTTTTACCTGAAAAAGAAGACGACTCGCCCTTTGCTTTTAGTTTAAAACTAGTTATGATTGAAGCTTTTGAAGGATTCGAGCGAATCAGGGGTGATCTCATTCTCGACCCGAATAATTATTTCAGCCGTTACGAAGCAAAATTTACGCCCACAGGTTACGAAAATTGCTATATCGAAGACCGGGGTCTGGGCATTATTTTTTACACCATTCCTCTTTTGAGCAATGTTGAAGAAGCAAGTTTCGCAGAACTTCTAAACACTTTGGTTCCTAAAGTATTTGATGCTCTTGGTTCGGATTACGCCGTTTCGCAATCTTCCGATGGTACTTCCGTAACTATAGTACGCAAAGACGATCCTGTTCATCGTACAGGCACACTCTCCATCTCGGGCAGTGACGGCTTGTATTCTGTCACCCTGAGCCTGGATGCTTATCGGTAATCAGTCCGCAGTCATGAAGAAGCACTTACTCCTATTTCTCTTTCTGCTTCTCTGCCGTGTGGTGACGGCAGAAATCAGTACCGAAACGAACAACAAAGCTTATTACGCCGAAAAAGAAGCAATAGCGTTTATTAATCAGGGGAAGTACGAAGAAGCTATTGCGAAATACACCGAGGTAATTGAACTCGTTTCATACAACAGCGTCATCTACTATAACAGGGCCTGGTGTTACGAGCAATTACAGCAGTATGATGCAGCTATTGCTGATTTGGAGAAAGCTGTCCGGCACAAGGAGAACTATTCTGAAGCACATCTTAAACTGGCAGAGCTGTACTACTCAAAAGGGGATAAGGAAAAAGCCCTTTCTCATTTCGCGAAAATGGATGGGGAAAGGGAAAGGCCTCAGAACTCGCTGTTTCTGGAGGCCTTGGTGCTGTACAAAAAAGAAGCCTTCAACGAAGCGCTGGCTTTGTTCAAGCAATGCGCGGAGCTCGACATCGCTTCGGCTCTTTCCAATGCTCACATAGGAATTATTTATTTTGAACACCACATGTACGATCAGGCCGCTGAGTATTTAAGAAAAGCAACAATCCTTAAATCATTCAACGATGGATCGAATGTGTACCTGATGTTGGGTTGGTCGGAATCAATGCTCAAACAATATAAGCGAGCCATATTACATTTAAACAGATACATCAATTCAGGTCCGCCCGATGCCAAAGCGTATTATCACCGGGGCATGAGTCAGTTAAGAATCCGTGACTTTACGTATAAAATGGAGCCGCTCGAAGATTTTAAGAAAGCGCTGGAATTGGAACCCGAAATGTTGGAAGGAGCTTACGGCATTGCCTGTTTTTATGTTGTGTCAAAACAATACAAGGCTGCCAAAACTCTGCTTGATTCGCTGATCAAGTTGGATGCAAGTATACCTGAATTCCAGGTAGAGCTGGGGAAAGCCCTTGCCGGGCTGAAATGTCCGGACTTGGCTCATGAAGCCTTTAAGGCCGCCAAACACCTGAATCCCAGGATGGCTGACCCTTACCTGGAGGCGGGAATACTTTTCCTGCATCAATACCAGCCTGAACAGGCACTTCAAGAGCTTGAGACAGCCTTGCGACTGGCCCCTGATGATCTACTTGTTACCCTTTACCATGCCAGGGCTATCATTACGCAGGGAAGGGCCAAAGAGGCTAAACAAACCTTGGAGAGGCTATTGTCGATGTCCTATGAAGAATGCCCTGTATATTACAAGAATCTGGCACACTACTTCCTGGGGATGATGCTCCTGGAGCAAGGAAAGGATGAGGCTGGCAGGGAGCACATGGAGGAAGCAAATTTCAGATTGGCAGAGGCGGGATTGTATTACGGCGATTGGTGGTTGAAGCAGGGTGACCTGCGAAACGCACTGCGCATCTACACGGGTTCGTTGTATGGCTGCCTATTCGAAAACCTTGAGCTTGAATGCCGGGTCGGAGAGGTCTACCTAAAGCAAAAAAAATATTGGGATGCCAGATATGCGTACGAAAAAGCTACAAAGATTGATCCGGAATTAGCCGAAGCACATTTGGGGCTGGGGCTCTCCTACACCGGCATTAAGCAGTATACTGAGGCTATGGAGGCGTTTAACAAGGCCATTGAGCTGGACAGGAACCTGTCTGAAGCCCACTTTCAACGGGCACTGCTGCACTTGAAGCTTAAAAACCACGACGAGGCCGTTAGCGACCTGGAGGCTGCCGCCAGTCTGGGGCACCAGGGAGCGCTGAAGCGACTAAAGAAATTGTAAGCAAAAAGGCTTTGCGCTACTATTTTTCTTGTTTGGTTTCATCAAACAGACTGGCAATGGTTTAATCTTCTTGTATATATCCCTCTCTTACCAAAAGGTCATAATTAAGACTGCCTACAACACGGTCGTATTTCTCGGGATTTCCAACACTGCTCACCCTCTTGGTCCAGCTCCTGAAAGGCTTATCATTTTCGGGATACACACTTTTAAGTTCACCTTCCAACACATTGGCCCGGGTATGCGACAATTCCGTTTTTTAAATTGCCCGACGGAGAATACCAAAATTCGTCGGCGTCTGCATTCCATTCAAAACACCTCCCCCATGCCTTGTGACTTTTCACGAATTTGCTATAAAAAGGGACGATATTGCCAGAAATCCATTTTAGGGGTCGATATAATATCTCTATTTTTGACAGCGGGCAACTACTGTCCCTGTTATTATTATTCTAAGACAACTAAAATTATTAATACCTGAGAACTAACATGCGAATTCCCGGACTTATTCTTGGCTTTTGTGCTTTATTCAGCACCCACTTAATGGCCCAAAACGGCGATCAGATTTTGGACGGTATAGGAGAAACCGGCCTGATTGCCCGATATACCTTTAAAAGCGACGCCAACGACTGGTCGCGCAATAATTTACATGGCAGCATCAAAGGGGCCGGCTTCAATTTTGTTGCAGACTCCCTGTTTGGCAATGTATTATCCTTATCCGGAGAATCTGAAAGCTATATGATAATGCCCGGGGAATCTGTGTCGGGCGAGGAATCGCTCAGTATCAGCGCCTGGATATATCCCCGTTCGGCCGGGGAGGGACAGGTATTTTTTGATTTCGGCAAAAACAATCGGTCAGGTCTCTCCGCAGCATTGACAGGCAGAGGAGAACAAACCGGTATATTGGCCCGGGTACAGACTGCTACCCAAAGGTTTGAATTAAGCTCAGAAGCATTAGCCTTAAATACCTGGCATCATCTTGCCTTGGTAATCGACCTGCCCTCTAAAAGCCTGAGAATGTATATAAACGGTAAAATGGCTAAGGAAGTTCAGCATGTGGAACTGAGTCTGGCGGATTTGTTCGATATGGAAACAGGTAAAGAAAATAAACTTTTGATCGGGAAATCGCTGACCTCAGACAATAGCCCCTTAGAAGCTGCTTTGCATGATTTCCGTCTTTACCGTATTCCATTGAATGAATGGCAAATAGCCTGGGTCCATAGCCTTGCCTTAAACAAAGAAGAGCCTGTGATCAGAAGAAGAAGGAGAACAGAACCCAATCGCGAACTGCCCGTATTTCCATCCGAAACACCCCAGTTGTACAACGCCTTTTTAACAGCCGTACCCGATATCAAAGTGGAAACACTTGTCGGCCAACTGCCGCGCTTGCCGCGTTTGGTAAAAGGTGTCTACAGCAATGGAATCCAAGGCCCTGAAGTAAAGGTAATCTGGCCTGCTCCAGAAGATAACAGTCAGGTTTTAAACCCCGGCACCTACGAAGTGACCGGCAGGGTGGCCGGCACAGAGCTCCAACCCAAAGCCCTGGTTACAGTAAAGACGGCCGAAAAACAAAATAGCCCCCAACGCAGGCTTGAAGCCTTTGAGCTTAATCAGGTTTGTCTGAATGCGGATTGTCACCACCATAAAACCAAATTCATCGAAAACCGCGACAAATTTTTCAATGGCCTGGCTGCTACCAATCCGGATAATTTCCTTTATATGTTTCGCAATGCTTTTGGTCAGCCACAACCCGATGGCGCTGAACCTTTGGGTGTATGGGACAGTCAACAGACCAAGCTTAGGGGTCACGCCTCGGGGCATTACATGACAGCACTGGCTCAGGCCTTTGCCGGCAGCTCCTACGACAAGGACTTACAGGCAAAATTCGCTCAAAAAATGGACTACATGGTCCATTCACTGTACGAACTGGCCCAATTGTCGGGCAAATCTCCAAAACCCGGTGGAACTTGTGTGGCCGATCCTTGCCAGGTACCGCCCGCTGCCGGTAAAACCGGCTATGATTCCGATTTGAGCGAAGAAGGCATACGGACCGACTATTGGAATTGGGGCAAAGGC
The DNA here is from genome assembly GCA_028694375.1 of Bacteroidales bacterium. Taxonomy (GTDB): domain Bacteria; phylum Bacteroidota; class Bacteroidia; order Bacteroidales; family UBA1402; genus UBA1402. The sequence continues at coordinate 13,529 of JAQUTN010000018.1, read as the reverse complement.
TTCATCAGCGCCTACCCGCCTGATCAGTTTATACTGCTTGAACAAGGTGCCACCTACGGAGGCTCCAACACTCAGGTATGGGCACCATACTATACCCTTCACAAAATTCTTGTCGGTTTAATGGATATTTATGAACTCGGCGGCAACGAAAAAGCCCTTGAAATTGTAAAAGGCATGGGCGACTGGGTATATGCCCGTTTGAGTAAATTACCCGAAGAAAGCTTGATAAGTATGTGGGACAGATACATAGCCGGCGAATTCGGAGGCATGAACGAGGCCATGGCCAGATTGTATCGCATTACAGGCGAAAAATCATATCTGGAAACCGCCCGACTGTTTGACAATGTAAGGCTGTTCTATGGCGACTCCGACCACAGCAATGGATTAGCCAATAACGTAGACCGCTTACGCAGCTTACACGCCAATCAACACATTCCCCAGATCATGGGAGCTCTGGAAATCTATCGCGATTCGCAGGCTCCCGAATATTTCCGGATTGCCGATAATTTCTGGAATATGGTCACCGGTGATTACATGTACAGCATCGGAGGTGTAGCAGGAGCTCGCAATCCCAACAACGCAGAATGTTTCACTGCACATCCCTCTACACTATACGAAAACGGCTTTGCTGCCGGCGGACAAAACGAAACCTGCGCCACATACAATATGCTCAAACTGACCGCGGAGTTGTTTATGTTCAATCAGCGGGCAGAGCTAATGGATTACTACGAACGCGGCCTTTACAACCACATTTTGGCTTCAGTGGCCGAACATTCCCCGGCCAATACCTATCACGTACCATTGAGGCCCGGCTCTGTCAAGCAATTTGGTAATCCGCACATGAACGGCTTTACCTGCTGTAACGGAACTGCACTGGAGAGTAGTACCAAGCTGCAGAACAGCATCTATTTTAAAAGCGTCGATAACAAGACCTTATATGTGAATCTTTATGTGCCTTCCAGCTTACACTGGAAAGAGCGCAAGATTACGATTACACAAAGTACCGCCTATCCCAAAGAAGACAAAACCAGCCTGACTATTGAGGGCAAGGGCAAGTTTGACCTGCAGGTGAGGGTGCCGCATTGGGCAAACAAAGGCTTTTTTGTAAAAATAAACGGCAAAGAAATCAAGGTCGACGCCAAACCGGGTACCTACCTGAGCCTTAAACGTAAATGGAAAAAAGGAGATGTTGTTGAATTACGTATGCCCTTCAGCTTTTATCTGGAGCCCGTGATGGATCAGCAAAATATTGCCAGTTTGTTTTACGGCCCTGTCCTACTGGCAGCCCAGGAAGAAGAAGCCCGTACCGACTGGCGCAAAATTACTATGGACGCGCGGGATATCAGTAAATCAATAACGGGCGATCCTGCCAACCTGGAATTTAGAATTGATAGTGTACTGTTCAAACCATTTTACGACACATACGGGCGTCATTCGGTTTATCTGGATGTTAACTTAAAATAGCGTTTATAGGTGTTAAGGCCCTGAATATTGCTCAAAAGTATGTCTCAAAGAGGACTAAATAATTACTTTTGCACTTTTACTGCCGGATTGGTGAAATACTTCTAAAAAAAAACAGCGAAATCGCTGTTTTTTTTTTGGTAAATTACAGGGCTATTCGCAATTTTTTGTATTATTGCAGTCTGTTTGTTATTTGTGTTGTAATTTTCAAAAAGATTGTTTAAGGGGCCGGTTAATTTTAATACCATACGAACATGAAATCGCCTTTTCTATGCCTAATACTGTTTGCCTGCCTGACTATGCAGGCACAGACTCAAAGTTTCGAGGAATATATACGCCAGGAACAGGAAAAGTTGAAACAATTTGAGCAAGAGCAAATTGAAGGAATGGAACGCCTGCGCAAAGAATACGCAGCCTATGTAGCCAAGCGAGACCAGGAATGGGCCGATTACCTGAAAAAAGAATGGGAAAACTACTCAGCCTTTGCCGCCAAAGAATTACCCGCCAAGCCCAAACCTAAAACCAGCCCTCTGTTTGACAAGAGCAGCCAAATTGAAAGCAGGACCATTACGGCCGCCCGTACCGAAGAGCTGAAACCGGAGCCCCTGCCTACCGTAGTTGAACCAGTTCGCAAACCGGCCGAAACAGCCTCCAATTTCAGAACAGCCAAGCTGAATTTTTATAACCGAAACCTGGACATTCCCTACGATCCTGCCATGAGAGCTTTTGTGTTGCAGGGCATCAGCCAGGAAAGCATAGGCGCGTTTTGGGAAAAAATTTCCGAAAGCAACTACACTCCGGCCATTGAGAGTCTGCTCGAAGCCAAAAAGGATCTTAACATCAACGACTACGCCTATATGCTGCTTTGTCAGTATTTTTCCAAAAGCCTGTATCCGGCCAATGCCAATGCAGCCAGGCTCATGACCTGGTTTGTGATGCTACGATCCGGCTACTCACTGCGCGTGGGATTCAACGACGAGGCTATTGCCTTGCTGGTTCCCACTCAGGACCAGGTATATCAAAAAGCCTATTTAAACCTGGAGGGCATTAATTATTATATTTTCCCCGACCTGGAGAATAATTCGCTTTATACCTACGACGAAGATTACCGCAGCGGCAAACCGGTAAGCTTTGGCATTCATTCGCCCATGAATTTGGGAGGAAAAACAGCCGAAAGAAAGGTACAGTTTGAATTCGAAGGTAAAACCTACGACATCAGGCTCAGCTACGATCCCGACCTGATAGATTTTTTTCAATATTATCCCCTGCTTACTTTTGAAACCTATTTCAATGCCCCTATGTCGGTACAATCCAGGGAAACTCTGTACGCAGCCCTTCAACCTGTCATCAGCGAAATGGACGAAGTTCAGGCCGTCAATTTTATCCTGCGTTTTGTTCAGACTGCCTTTGCCTATAAAACCGACCCTGAGCAATTCGGCCGCGAAAAATATTTCTTTGCCGAAGAGGTTTTACATTATCCTTTTTGCGATTGCGAAGACCGTTCGGTCTTGTTTTCCTATCTGATAAGGGAGTTGCTGGGGCTCAACGTGGTCGGCCTGGAATATCCCGGACATATGGCCACAGCTGTCGCTTTTAAATCGCCCTTCACCGGGAACCAGCTTGTTTACAATAACCAACGTTACGTCATCGCCGACCCCACTTTTATAAATGCCCCTGTTGGTGTGGCCATGCCTGAATTCAGCAATGCGAAACCAATTATTCACGAAATAGCCAACCTTCAGGGCAGAGCCTTTTCCCTGGCAGGACTTTGGGAGGAGATATCAGAAAAAGGTTGCTACAAAGGCAGTTCTCGCAAGAATGCCAAACTACTGGCCGACGGATCCGCCCTGCTGACCGGCTATTTTGCCCAAGCAGTGCAATTAGGAAGTATCAACTTATCGGGCAATAACAAAGCACACAATTGCTTTGTGGCCAAAGTCAACCCCGAGGGCAAAGTATTGTGGGCAAAAATGCTGGCCTCGTCGGGCAATGCAGTAGGGATGTCAGTTGACACTCAAAGCTCGGGCAACATTGTAGTAGCCGGAGTATTCACCGGAGAACTGCAGGCCGGGAGCTACAAATTACTGGCACCCGAAGGCAAATCAGACCTCTTTATTGCCGGCTATTCTCCCGAAGGCCGCCTGCTCTGGCTGAGCAAAGCCGGGCTGGACGAACTGCCTCAAACCATCCATACAGCTTTTACGGCAGTATTTTCGCCCGAGGGCAACAATTTGACCACACAACACGCAGGAGAACAACTCGAAGAATCACAGCAAGGTTTGTTCATCGCTCCCGACGGACAAGTCTTGTATTCAGGCATGATCAACAATGCCCTGGCTGTAGCAGGCAATCAACAACCCGTGGCTTTTGCATCGGAAGCCAGCCTGGATATTCCCGGTTTGTTCAAGGCCGAATCGGCCAAATTTATAGGACAAAAGGCCGATCCTGCTATGGCAGGCTTGTTTGCCGCCTGCAAACTGGTCAAGGATATGGGCATCAGCCTCACCGGCAAATCTGTACAAGAAACCCTGGACAAAAACAACCCAGGATTCAAGACCTCCTGCCCCAATATTTATAAGAATCTCGGGGCCATCAATTTCGTCCGCAATGCTCAGGGCATTATTTCTATAATGACTGTGGACAAAAAGAATATTTCTTTTGACAAAGTAAAGATATCCAACAACAGCACTGTTTCGATTACTGAAATTCCCGGCAGTAATTACCGCATCGATGCTCTTTCGGGAATCAAAGTCGGCATGGCTGTAGTTTGGTTCGATTTGAATTTTATAAAACTAATGGCCGCCAACGGAGATATGGTCTTTGATTACTCCAACGACCATTCACAGGTTTCAGTCAATTTACAAAAAGACATTTTAGAATAATTGCATTAACTTTTTATCAACCATTAAATTCAAAAATTATGAAAACCTCTATCTTGAAAGTATTAGGACTTGGTGTTATTGCCGGTATGATGTTTTATTCCTGCGGTTCTTCCAAGAAAATCACGCCCAAAAACGATGGCGAAGTCGAAATTGTATCCTATTGCTCCGGTCCAGAATACCAAAGTAACAACAAAGCATTTCGCTACACAGGTATTGGTGAAAGTATGAACCAGATGACCGCCAAAAACATGGCTATGAGCCAGGCTCGTGCCGGATTGGCCGCCACCATCAACACCACCATCAAGACTGTCACCGACAATTATGTAAAATCGGGGAATTTCAACAACAAAGAAGAATTACTGAACAACTACGAAGGCATGACCCGCGAAGTAGTCAACCAAACCCTGAGCGGAGCCATTGTGGTTTGCGAAAAGATGACCAAAACACAGCAAGGCAACTACAAATCTTATATTTGCCTGGAATACGGATCGAGTGATGTGTTGCAAAATATAAACAACCGAGCTACCAGCCAGGAGATACTCAAAGTAGACTACAATTACGAGAAATTCAAAAGCACTTTCGAAGAAGAAATGAGCAAATTCTGATAGTTACTTTCTGTGCCCTCTAAACATTGAACACAGAAAAGATACTCAGTTGACAGGCACAAAAAAGCCTGCCAACTGAGTTCTATATAAGATTTGTCAAACACTATTGCCCAAGAACCCCCTACCCATGAAAACCAGATACATATTTATACTTATGCTGCTGCTCACAGCATGCCTGTTACCGGCCCAAAGCCAGGAACAGGGAGAAATGCTTCCCGAAGAGCGCTATACCCGCAATTCGGCCAGTATTGTTCGTTTGGAATACGGGGATTCTTACGACCCCGAGGTAGCTGCATTTATCAACAATGCCAGGTTGGGCGGTCGCTTTGACATCAATGATATTGCTTTGCAAGCGCTCAAAATAGATGAATCACGCACTTTTTATCCCGAAGGAAGCAGTCTGCCCAAAGCACCCGATCGCACAGAGCTTATCAGCACTATGCTAAATGGACAAAAAGCAGGCCAACAAATTGTTGCCTATATTTTCAACCGGCAGGCAGACGGCAGCATGAATCTGGACCGGGTATTTGAGCGGGGCGAATACAGCGCCCACGACGTGGATATGCGTCTGAGTGGCACTCTCAAAGTAGAGACCGTCCGCGATGCCGGCAGCCAGCTGATAGGCCGGAGTTATCTGATGGTTTACGATGTGACCAACCTGCGCAAGGAATATTCAGGCGAGGGCGACAGCCGGGAACTCTACTGGAAAGCTACTTCTGCCCTGTATTTATTCAAGCTCAACTGGGACGAACAAGACCTGGATACTTTTTACGACAAGTACTGGCTAGACGAAAACACCCCTGCCGAAGAGAAACAGGCCAAAAAAGACGCGTTTGAAGCCTGGAACATTCCGGTAGAACTGGTCAGCCGGGTAAATCTCAGCGACAAAAGTATATCTACGGGCATAGAGGCCAATAAAAGAATGGGGGTGCTGGGAGATAAGAAAAAAACAGACGAACAACGACTTTCAGACGCTTTCGCCGAACTGCATCAGCAAATTTGCAGTGACCTGAATTATAAAATTGAGAAACAACACGAAGACTTCGTAGTCACCACCCCCATTACCAGCCTCCGACCCATCAGGGCCAAAATCGGCACCAAAGAAGACGTCAGACACGGCCTGAGGTTTTATGCCTACGGTTTCAAAGGCAACAGCGACGGCAGCATTAAATTGGTACGCAAAGGCATTTTACGGGCTACCAAAAATATAGCAGACAACCGCATAGTAGCTACCGGCGAAAGCCCCGAATCGGAGTTCACCAAAATAGCCGGTTACGGAAGGGTGGTCGAAGGGCTTACCCTGGTAGAGAAAAAAGACCTGAATCTTTCAATAGGAGTCGGATTCAACAGTATTCCGCAAGGAATAGCCGTCAGTGGGGGATTTCACGCAGATCTGTCTTACGAAAACCACACTCGCAAAGGTTTTTGTGCCTATACCAGCTTAGCTCTAAACATAGACGGAAGCGCAATGAACGGTATCCTGAGCTATGGTTATGGCCTGCGCATTCCCAATTTTGAAATCTATCCTTTTGCCGGTGTCGGAATAGATGCCTACAGTTTCGAGGGCGACGACGCTTACGAAGATTCCGATTTGAATGCCTACCTGCTGCAAGGCGGCTTGCGGGCTCAGCTCAACATCTTTTATCCTGTGTATTTGTTCTGGAATGTGAGTTACAACACGGTTTTCCTCAAAGGGTCTGTTTATGAATCCCTGGAAGGTGTTTCCAATTCCCTGGGCGATTTCCGCGATATGAACGGGACTCAGACTGCGCTGGGTGTCCGTTTCTGTTTTTAATGTATAAGCATACACTAATTTATCCATCATTAGACCAACAAGATTATGAAAACGAAGTACTTATTCTGTTTGATGTTTACAGGAATGCTCTGTTTGAGTTTATTCCAACTTGAAGCTCAAAACGCAAGGAAAGTAAACAAGGGGATGTTCAAGAGTGCTGCCAGTTACGAAGTTCAGGTATTGGGAGTTGGCCAGGATGGCACCAAGGTGTTCAGGATCTGGTCTTACGACAAAACCGTAGAAGCGGCTATCAACAAGGCCAAAAGAGACGCCGTGGCTGCCTGCCTCTTTTCGGGGCTGCCCGGCAGCGGACACACCAACCAGACTCCTGCCATCTGCAAGCTCAGTGACGAAGAAACCCACGAAGCCTTTTTCCAGGAATTCTTTGCCTATCCCGACAAAAAAGGAAACGGAGGAGCCTACCTGCGTTTTGTTAACCGCACTAGCGATGAGCCACCCTCGGGAAAATACCGCGTTCAGATGAAAGGCGGCTACAAAATCGCCATTGACGTGCAAGTGATGTACAACAACCTACGCAGTTACATGGAAGAAAAAGGCATAGTCAAGAAATTAGGCCAAGGTTTTTAACTTAATAATCCAACTTTTATGCGCAAATTATTTTTATGCATAGCACTGGCCGCCACGATACTGAGTGTTTCAGGGCAAGCCAAAAAACCCATACTGATGGTTGTCCCCAGCGACAGCTATTGCGACCGCAATGCCTTCACCCAGGAATACACCGCCGAGGCAGGCAATACCAGGAGTATCTCCGATTACAACAAAGCCTTCAAAAGCGCCGAAAGCGAAGAACTCAGGCTGGTTATTTCGGAACTCTCTAAAATTATGGCAGACAGGGGTTTCCCTCTGAAAGACCTGGAGCAGACCCTGAAATCGATTGCTCAGTCCAATGTGGAATTGTCCATGCTGCAAAGCAGCAGCTCGGGCAGTATGGTCAAAGAGTCGCCCATCGATGTGCTGAAACGTACAGCCCAGGCCGATATTATTATGGATATCGACTTTTCGGTCAAGATCAAAGGCCCTCAACGCTTCATCACCTACAACCTGCGGGCGGTTGACGCCTACACCAACAAGGTGATCACGGCGGTAGCCGGCGACGGCAAGCCCTCGGGTTCTGCCTCCATAGGGCTCTTGCTCGAAGAAGCGGTGCTCAATTACATGGACGACTATACCACAGCCCTGCAAAATCATTTTGACGACATTTTCACCAATGGCCGCGAAGTTGTTGTAGTACTACGGGTTTGGGACAACGCCGACGTGGACTTTGAAACCGACTTTGAATACATGGGCGAGACCGGCATGCTGGGCGACATCATGGACGTCTGGATGGACGACAATACGGTGAACAGCCGCTTTTCGAGAGTATCGGGAACCGAGAACACCATACGTTACGAGCAGGTGCGTATCCCTCTGTTTAAACTGTCTTTCGGCAAAGAACGTGCCATCGATGCACGTGGCTTTATCAACGGCCTGGGCTCTATGCTCAAAGCCGAACCTTTCAATATCCAAAGCAAAGTGTATGAAAGGGGTTTAGGAGAAGTTTGGTTGATATTGGGAGAAAAATAGAAAAATAATATGAAAAAGATATTCACCCTTATAATTGGCCTTATCTTGCCATTTATGGCGAGTTTTGCCCAGGAAATAAACGAAGCGAGCCGTATTGCCATCAAGGTGGAAATACCTCAAAACATCAACCTGAAAACCGATGCCTCAAACATCTTATTCAACAGGCTCAATCAGGCAGTCGCACTAAACGGCCTGGGAGCTGCCTCGGGCAAGTTTTTGCTGGTGCCCAGAGTAACACTGCTTTCCAAGGACGTCACCACTACCATTCCCCAACAATTTGTGGTAGAGATGGAAGTGTTTCTGTTTATCGTGGATGTTACTCAAAAAACCATTTTGCAGCAAGAATCCATTATTCTCAAGGGCATTGCCGAAAACGAGAACAAAGCGATACTGAAAGCCGTCAGCTCTTTGCAGGCCAGAAACCCCAGGCTGAAAAACCTCATAGTCAGAGGCAAGGACAAAATTGTCTCCTACTACAATACCGAATGCGACATACTGCTCAAAAAAGCCGAATCGCTCATTGCCCGCAAAATGTATTACGATGCTGTTGTTGAGCTGGAATCTATACCTTTGCTCAATAACAATGTAAGCTGCTTTGAAAAATCACTTAAAATGCTCGAACAGATCGATCAAAGCATACGGCTCGAAGCAAAAGAAAAAATGGAACAAAGCGAACACAACCTGGAATGGCTGGCTGAATAAATGTAAAGCTCTATGAAAAATATCATCATAACCATCCTGCTGCTCTGTACTCTGCCGGGCATGTCACAAAAAGTGGAAGAAAAAAGCCATAAATCCAAGCCCGCCTGGGTGAACGGAGCCGAAATGGGCTACCTGATGGTTTCGGCCGAAGCCTCCGATATTGAAAGCGCCAAAACCATGATCCTTAGTCAACTCAAGGCCCAGGTGGCGGGATCGGTGGCCTCCAGAGTAATGTCGGAATCTACCATCCGGACCAGGGAAACCAGCCTGAATGATACGCATAGGGAACGCAGCGAAGAATACGAATCCTATATCAACACCAAAGCGGCCAATATTCCTTTTATCAACGAAATATCCCTGTCTAAGGCCAGCGATTATTACTGGGAAAAGATCTACGACAAAAAAAGCAAAAGCAGCACTTATCACTACCATGTAAAATATCCCTTCTCCGATTTGGAACTCAAACGCATGGTAGAAGCTTTTCTGGCGCATGAAGCCGAACTGGATGCCCGCATCAAACAATACGCCGACGATCTGAATACCATTCCCAGCGTTGAATTCATCGACAAAACCCTGAATGAACTCAGGGCCTTCCTGCAAGAATTCACCAAAGACGATCCCCGCTACGCCCAGGTAGAACAATTGAGCAATAACTACCGAAAAGCCTACAAAAATATTATTGTCGAAGAAGTGGGCAACAAAGCCGGCGAAGTGAGTGTGCGGTTGGTTCTCAATCAACGCAGTATTACTACTTCGCAGCAAGCCAGGATTTCGTCCAATTGCGCAGACCAGTTCAACCCCATTTACCAGGGCGATCTTTTGGTGGTAAAGTTTAACGACTTCAATTGCTACGAAGACGACAGTAATTACATCGATATCCGCTTTAAATTCGGTAACGACTTTGTTTCCAAAAAAATCTATTATAAAAAGAACTAGCCTTATGAAAAAGATACTATTCAGCCTGGCCGCAGTCTTGATTGTCTGCGCAAGCTTTGCCCAAAACGACGACCCTTTCAGAACCGGCGAAAATTCAGGTAGCCTCAAGGTACAGGAAGAAGGTAATCAGCCTTTTGAAACCACCGTGCAACGTAAAAAAACACAAACGCCCAAAGAAGCGCCCAAAGAGGAAGAAAAACCTACTGTTACTGTCAACAATCCCTCAAAAGACATCAAAGTGGAATTTGTTTCCTGCATAGGCAACCGGGCAGCTCAAACTTTTGAATTAACCATTAAAGTGACCAATTTCCAGGTGAATCAACAGATTTACCTCAACACACTACTGGCCTACGACAATCAGGGTGACGAAAATTATGCCTACGGTAGCAGCTGGGAAGCCCTCACCGATGTTACCGTTAAGCAGGTATATGCCTTTCGCAATAAGGTCCTGCCCTCTAAGGTCGATAAATTGTCGGTAATCAAACTTCCTTTTGCAAAATTTGGCTCGGTCGAATTTCGCAATGTTACTATCGACTGGAGATAAGTTTTACTCTATACTTAATCAATTAACCTTAAATCCAAATTTATGGCAAAACAAGACGAAGACCCCAAAAAAGGACAAAGCATGAACTCGGGCTACACCCCTTTCAGCAAAGAAGACATTAAACAGGGAGATAATGTAAACGAAAAAGCGGAACAACTGTTTCTGGAATTGCTCGACATACCCAAAAGGGCAGCCAAAAAAAAGAAAAAAGGCAAAGAAGTAGAAGACGACGACTTTTATCCCACCAGCATGGACGAGACCCTCAGAATGGAAGCCTTGCTCGACCAGGTGGACGAAGCCATCGAAGACCGCTCAGACACTGAGTTCACCGGCCACGTCGATTGGATGCGCAATGTGTTGAATTGGTCCAAAACCCGTCATTGGGAATTTGCCTGGTGGATAGTGATCTGTGTCTTTGTGGTCTCCATCTTTTTCTTTGTGCAGGCCAACAAAGAAAAAGACGATTTAGTCAAAGTAAAAAACTGGACCGAAGATCAAATCAAATCCAGCCAAAACGCCAGTATTGCCTCCTACGAAAAAAGCATCAGCTACTATCAGGAAAAGCTAGCCGTCGATACCTTGAGCAAAGACGTCAGAAAGGGCTATGAAGAAAGCCTCAAAAAAGTCAACAAGAATCTGGAATCTGTTCAGAAGATGAGCGTCAAAGAGTTTCACAAAGATAAGATCAGAGATGCGGCAAAAGACGTTCGCAGTAAACGTGCCTCGGCCATCTGGTGCCTGATCTGGATAGGTTTGTATATTCTGGCCCTGCGTCCCTACGGCTATATGATTTCCAAGCGCAGAGTAGAAGCCAAAATATACAGCGGTTTAAGATACGCTCTTTTCACGGTGGCAGGAGCTTTGCTGGGTGCAGCCGCCTCCATGCAGGTGACGACCTATATCACCAAGTGGAGCGATGGCAGCACTACCAGAGACAGCGATGCCCTGGGCGTGTTGGCTATCCAGATAATCTTTATTTTACTTGCAATCGCTCTGGTGCTCTTTATTGCCCGTATAGTGATTGTTGTTGCCGCCATTTCGGGCTTTATCCGCAATTACGATTTGATTGCCATTACCAAAAAACTTTTTGCCAGAACGGAGCAAGCCATCAAGCAAGGAAAATAAAACAGATAGTCAAACTAAATGAATATCAGCACGATTTACTTCGTATTCACACACAAAAAAGAGCATAAGCCTGAAGAATTACCAATCTTCAGGCTTATGCCATTTTCCGGCTTAGTAGCGACAGTATGTTTGTTAATTGCTTTACCTGCCGGGGGCCAGCCCATCCCCGACTGGTGGAAACAACTCCATCAATACGACGAGAAGCTCGACTGGGCAGACTACATGACCTATACTCCTGCTTTTTTCGGCCCCAATGCCTTGCCCGTGCCTGAACTTTACGACGGCATTATCGGCGACAATCATCAATTGGAATTATCGGGCAGCCTGTTTTGGGGTCCGGGGGAACAAACCCAAAGCCTTGCCACCCGCCTGAGTTACGTCTTTATTCCCGGCCGTTTGTCGCTGAGTGCCTGGGGAGTACTGGGCGAACATTATCGCACCAGCCCCGAAATCCGCGACCAACGGGCTTCGCTCATCGAAGAGGCCGAAGAAGTGGTTTTTGTCGGTGATTTTTACCTGGCCACGCAATTCCGACTCCTGGCCGAAAATCGCTATGCCCCGGAGATCCTGGGCGAAATTGTGCTAAAAACAGCTTCGAGCAGCAGAAGCAGAGGCGCCCGCTTTTTTGATACCCCCGGATATTACTTCGATCTGAGTTTTGCCAAAGACCTTTATAATTCGCAGGCTGGCCTGCTCAAAAACATCCGCCTGGTAGCCATGGGGGGCTTTCTGTGTTACCAGATGAATAACAACTACCAAAACGATGCGCCTGTGTATGCGGCCAAGTTAAAACTGGATTTTGGAGCATTGAGCTGGGAAAACGGAATGGGCGGTTATTGCGGCTGGACAGGCCGGGGCGATTGCCCCTTGGTGCTCAGGAGCCGTCTGGACTTCAAGACAGGCAAAAATAAGGCTTTTGTTCAATATCAGGCAGGCCTGAACGATTACATCGCCCATTGCCTGCAGGCAGGCTGGGTGTTTACTTTCGGCCGATAAGAGCTACGGCCATGGCGGCCATGCCTTCTTCGCGGCCGACAAAACCCATTTTTTCGGAAGTAGTGGCTTTGATGGAAATGATCTCTTTATCTACTTGAGCCAGTTCCGCCAAACAAGTTTGCATCTGAGGAATATAGGGATTGATTTTGGGCCTCTCGGCCAGGAGGGTGGCATCGATGTTGACGAGCTCCCATTGCTTTTCGGCCAGCAGATCCAAAGTACGTTTAAACAGAATCTTGCTGTCGATGTTTTTGTATTCATCGGCCTGATCCGGAAAATGGAAACCAATGTCCCTCAGGCCGGCTGCTCCCAACAAGGCATCGCATATGGCGTGAATCAACACATCGGCATCGGAATGACCCAACAGGCCTTTTTCGAAAGGGACGAGAATCCCACCCAGCCATAATTCGCGCCCGGGTATCAGACGATGCACGTCGTAACCTTGTCCTACCCGTAGCTGCATATTACCGGCCTAATAAGTTTCGTATGCCATCCATATCAAAGCCCAGTGTAAAACGCAGGGTCTGATCCAGCGGATTGGTTTGTGCCTGAGAAAGCAAATAGGACGCATCAATGCTAAACATACTCATCTTGAATCCCACACCAAAAGTGAAATATTTGCGGTTCCCCTTGTATTTATCTTCGTAATGATAACCCATCCTTACAAAGAATTGCTCGTCGTAGGCATATTCCAGTCCTATTCCCCAGTTTATTTCGCTCAATTCTTCGGCCAGGCCCCCGGGTGCGTCACCAAAAGACCTGAAAATGCCCACCATCGACGAGATATCATTGGTGATATCGGTGGAATCCTGAGGGGTGGGGACCAGCAGTTTGTTGACATCTGCGGCTACCGTAATGGCATTGTAGCTGTTGAAGGGATATTTCACACTGGCACCCAA
>JAQUTN010000143.1 GCA_028694375.1 Bacteroidales bacterium | reverse complement strand
CATAGGTTCCGTTTTCTATGCTTTAGCCAAACGGGAATTTATACATACTGTATTTCATGTATTTGTACTGCTCGGCATGGCATGTCATATCGTAGCCGCTTATCTTATTCCTTTATAGTAAGAGTAATAGTACAAATACTTATACCTGGGATCCTGTTTCCCGGGGGAAAGGTTTTGTAATCTGTAAAATCTTCCTAATTTTGTTTCCAAAATAATAAAGCGAAGGGTATTTCCCCGGAACAAGAGTGGCAGGCAGAATAATGCTAATAAATAAAAGTACGACCAGGCTGTTGTTGTGGATGATTGTGTTGTCTTTTGTGTTTTATCATAAAGGATGGTCACAGGAGATTCGCATCAGCGAAGTGATGTCAAGCAATTCCACCACCATTGCAGACCAGGAATCAGAGTTTAATGATTGGATAGAATTATACAATGCCAGCGATAGGGTGATTAATTTGGCCGGCTATCATTTGAGTGATGATCCTGACAATCCTCGTAAATGGAAATTCGAAGATTACGATTTTCAGCCCGGGAGCTATTTGTTGGTATGGGCGTCTGGCAAAGATCTGCAGGCAGGCCCTTTGGCACCAACTCAGGTGCAAGGCCTGTTAAGTTGGTTTAGCGCCGGAGATATCGATAAGAACGATGCCGCTCAGATCAGGCAGGAAGGATCTGTCTTAAGGTTGAAAAGCTGGTTGAGCCGTGATAAGGCTCATGTTGCCTATCAGGAAACCGAAGAAAAGCAGCCGGAATTGCATTTAAATAAAATAAAGGGTTTAGCTGCCGTTCACTTCGATGGCAAAGGACAGGCCCTTATCAGTGACCTGCAGCCGCCCACAGGCAATTCCGGCAGAACACTCATGCTGGTTGCAGCAAACGCAGACCTGGATTCTTGTAATCAAAGCAGCAATAATTATTTCCTGCATTACGGCAGTTACGGATTGAACCAGGCTTACGGAATAAGCCTCAGTAAAAAATCCCTGGGAGGTAAAATAGGCAATAATTACTGGAGTAATCAGTTTTATGGCCTGGCAGCAATGGATGAGAATGTACATACCATTACTGTTAAATATAATGAGCATACCGACAATTTATATATGGATGGCGTTTTTGCGGGCAGCAATTATGTGGAATTAAATACCGGCACATCGCAAAATCTTAATATAGGAAGTCGGCTGGGAGGCAGTGCTGATCTTTACGGAGGCGATATTGCCGAAATAGTTGTTTTTGATACAGCCATAGGCCGGTGTGACCAGCAACGAATAGAAAATTATTTTGCCCGGAAATACCAAAAACCAATGCTGGATTTTCACAGCAATTTCAATATCAGTGCCGATGGTGAAACTATTCTGCTGACAGATCCGAATTCAGCAATCATTGACCAATTGATAGTGCCGGCATTGACAAGCAATATTTCCTATGGTTTGCAAGAGGGGCAGGCAGTTTACTACGCTCAACCAAGTCCGGGAAAGGCCAATAGTACAGGATTTACGGAAATTTTGAGTCCTCCTGTTTTTTCGTTGGAATCGGGTATTTACAGCGATACCATAAGTTTAAACCTGAGTTGTGCCGATCCCGAAGCACTCATTCTGTATACGCTGGATGGGAGCCGGCCTGACTACAATAATCTGGAGGGTTTTGATTTTTCTGTCAAGTACTCTTACGAGAATTGCAATGAGGGCGTTTTAAGTACCCGTAGCTCTAAGACTTTTATTTACAGGGATTCGTTAGTACTTTTACCCAAATACGGACAAGCCGATGATATTGCTTTGATACCAACAAGCTATATGTCTTTTAAAGAGCCTAAAACTCCCGTAAATAAAGCCAGTGTTGTCAGAGCCTGCACCTGGAAACCTACAGCAATTCCGGGCGAAACGATTACCAAAACTTATTTAATAGATTCATTAGCCGGGAGTAGGTACCACTTGCCCCTTGTTTCGATAGTTACAGACGATTATCATTTGTTTGATTATGATACGGGTATCTATGTGCCGGGCAAGTTGTACGATCAAACATGTTCCGAAACAACTCCCGATGCCAATTACAAACAGGATGAGTGGGAGAGACCTGCCAGTTTCGAATTGTTTAGTCCCGATGGCAAGCTGCTGTTTCAACAAAACGCCGGTATTCGGATTCATGGTTATTATTCGACCAACCGTTCGCGTAAGTCCTTGCGTCTGACAGCTCGTAAGGAATACGACGAAGAAGGCTTGTTCAATTACCCCCTGATACCGGGTTTAAAACAAGAAAGTGCCCTGGGATCAGCCGGGATATCTGTGTTTAATTCCTTTCTGTTGCGTAATTCCGGAAATGAGTGGTATACCAATCTTTTTCTGGACGCCATGGTGCATAATTTGGTAAAACCGCTGGACGCCATGGATGAACAAGCATCGTATGCCGTGGTTCATTTTATCAACGGCACATACTGGGGAATAATGAATTTTCGTGAAAAGCACTCCAAATACTATTTCGCTCATCATTATGCCATGCATCCCGATGAGGTTATTATTGCTAACGCACGTACTTCTTCCATAAGTTCGGGTTATGAATATGAATACCGACATTATACCGATATGGAAAGATTTGCCAAACAAAACGATTTGGCGGTTCAGGAAAATTACGATTATCTGCAAACGCTGATGGACGTGGATAATTACCTCAATCATTTTGCTGTGCAGATTTATATAAACAATACTGATTTTTTGGGGAATAATCGTAAATTCTGGAGGAAGAGAACTCCTGAATATATCCCCGAAGCTCCGCTTGGGCACGATGGCAGGTGGCGCTGGATTTTTTATGATGTCGATCAAAGTTTTCGCAATCCCGAAGAGGATCGCCTGGCTTATACCACTGTCAATGACTTCAATTCAACTGTCTTGTTGCGCAAACTACTCGAGCGCAAAGAAGTGGAATATACATTTATAAACAGGATCTGTGATCATATGAATGCCTCTTTCAAGCCAGGCAGGGTGGTTGCTGTAATTGATTCCATGGCAGAACAAATGGCGCAGGATTTTCCGGAACATATATTGCGCTGGGGTTTTTGGAACGACGATCAGAACATTCAGGAACTTAAAGATTTTGCACAACTCAGGCCTCAATTTATGCGGAATCATTTGAAGAATAGGTTTCAGCTAACAGACACGGCTATAGTAAAACTCCAGACCAATCCCGTACGGGGAAAAATTCGTATTAATTCGCTGCTTCTTGATGAGCATACACCAGGTATGGAAAATCCCCGACAGCCTTATCCCTGGAAAGGATTGTATTTTGCGGGAGTGCCGATACAGATAGAAGCCATCCCCAATCCGGGTTATGTCTTCAGTCATTGGGAGGGGTCACCCGATCTTGATACAGCCCTGCTAAACCTGGATCCGGCCGGCGGATTGGTTCTCATAGCCCATTTTGACACGCTTAGTACAGTAGAACGTTCCTTGATTCATTATTGGCATTTTAATTCTTTTGCGGGTACAGTAAGTACAGTGCCGGCTGATTATTCTTTTGTTTCCGAAGCTTACATCACTTATCCCGGTCGGGGCGAAGGCTACATGGATGAACGTAGTCACAGGTCAAAAGATCCGGTGCCGGATCTGAATCTTAAAATGGACGAAACTCCCGAAAAGGGCGCTGTGCTGAGAGTGCGCAATCCGGCTTCGACCAGAGAATTAATCATTGCTGCACCAAGTTCGTGTCACCACAACATTGTGCTTAGTTATGCTACAACCAGAACCTTGGAAGGGCCTACTCATCAGTGTTTGTATTATTCGGTTGACAGTGGACTGAGCTGGCTCAGAGCCTGCGATGCCTATTATGTTCCCCTGTTGGATCCGGATGCTCAGGATTATGGCTATGTGCTCAAAAGCTTCGATTTTTCGGGGAATAAACAAGTGGAAAACAATCCCGGCCTGATGTTTAAAATTCTGTTTATGGGAGAGGGAGCCGGTAACACCTCCGGTAATGCGCGATTTGACAACATGAGTCTGGAAGGTGTGACAGTGTTGCCGGAGCTTATCAGGCCCAATGATCAACGACTTGCTCCGGGGACTTATTCAGAAAGGATAGTTTTTGAAGCTTCCATGCCGGGCTGTATTTTTGAATGGACGAACAATCAGCCGGCTATTGGCCTTCCCGAAAGCGGTTCGGGAAACATTGAGGCTTTTATGGCCCAGAATACTTCCGATAGCATCCTGGAGGCGACCATCAGGGTAACTCCTGTTTTGTATGGATGTGCAGGCCTTGCTCAATCTTTTAGTATTAAAGTTGGCCGGAAATTGCTCGAAGAGGATGTGGTGCTAAGCAAGAATCCGGTTAAAAATGAATTGGAGGTCTGCTTTTCGCTGTTTGTGGAAAATCAGCTGGAGATGTCTTTGTCAGATGTTTTGGGCCGCACCGTGCTGCGAGTTCAAACAAGCTCTGTTCCGGCCGGCAAATCTTGTGTTTCTGTGCCGGTATCGGGCTTGTCGCCAGGAATTTACTGGGCCAGGATAGTGCTGTCCGTTAACGGTATGTCCGAAGATTTCATAAGAAAAATGGTGGTACAGCCCTAAGCGCTTAAATATTGTTTTTTCCGGTGATTGTTTCTTGGTATTTTTAGCCCGAAAAGCTTTTAAAATACAATCATGACTAATTTAAAATCCTATAGTAAACGTGAAGAAAAGGCCAATTATCTGACGCACGCTTTTGGGCTGCTGATGGGCATGTCGGTATTCATCGCCGTCAAACCCATACTGGATGTGGCTGTGGCAAAAGAGTGTGTAGCCGTTTTGTATTGGATAGCAGCCGGTGGAGTGTTTTATATCATAGGTTCCGTTTT
>JAQUTN010000142.1 GCA_028694375.1 Bacteroidales bacterium | reverse complement strand
TTTTACACACCGCAGCCTTTCCGATGCAGAAATCTACTTCCTGGATAATCATAAAGATACGGCTGAAGAAAATACATTTAGCTTTTCAGTTTCCGGGAAACAGGCACAGCTTTGGAATGCCGTTACAGGTCAACGGTTTTCAATACCTATTAGCAGTCACGATGAAAATTCGCTTACCATTCCTTTATATATGGCTGCCCGTGAGTCATACTTTATTGTGATAAGCGATAAAAGCGAGAACCTGACTCCCGTTGTTTGGAGTAAACCCGGTCAAAATTGTACATTTTTGAATGATAATTGGAAAGTGTTTTTTGATCCCGGTTTGGGAGGCCCCGGGGAGGTGGTGTTTGATACTTTACACGATTGGACTAAAGACCCTGACCCAAGAATAAAATACTATTCAGGTACAGCCATCTACAAAAGAAACTTCAAAATTGAAACCTCAGATAAAAAGACTTTTATTGATTTAGCTAATCCTGATTTTGTTGCAAAAGTAGTTGTCAACTCAAAGGAGGTTGGAGTTATCTGGTGTTCGCCTTGGCAACTTGAAATTACAGACTACCTGAAAGATGGTGAAAATACACTGGAAATTCATGTAGCCAATTCTTTAATAAACCGTATGGTTTATGATGCATCTTTACCCGAAGGGCAGCGTGTAAGCTATTCATATCCTCAAATAATGAAGCCGGAAGATGAATTGATAGCTTCTGGCCTTAAACAAGTAAAAATTAGTAGAAAGTGATAATTGACAAAATAGCCCAGGCTTCGCGGTCATACACATTGCCAATTCGCACAAAAAACCATCACACGACCAAAACTTGTCAAAGAGTATGCCCGCCCAAACGCAGGGACTGCCGGCCTTATGCTCCATGTTCAACAAAGCACCTCCATAACACTTTGACGAAAAAAATGAGTACCTTTGTGTTTAAATAATAAGAACATGACAAAAAGAATATTACTGTGGGTGATTGCCATACTTGGAATGTGCTTCGGTGTAAAGGCGGCAGAATTATCAAACCTGAATTGGGGCCAGGTCTGCTCCGGTCAAATGGGAGCCGCCTGGTATGGCTCGGCAGAGTCTCAGGCACTGGCCGACATCGTACTGAGTGTGCAGAAAAACAACGGCGGCTGGACGAAAAACGACCAGCTGCACAAGCTGACGGCCTCCGCATTGGCTACGCTGCAAAACGATCGCGCCGGGCGTTCCTGCCTCGACAATTCAGCCACCACCATGGAAATGCGTTTCCTGGCCAAGGTTTACCAGGGTTGTAAGATCGAGAAATACCGCACGGCCTTCGGTAAGGGTCTGCAACTGATTTTTGACGCCGAGAAGGCGAATGGAGGCTGGTCACAATACTTGCCCCTGTCCGGCAACGGCAGTTACCACGACTACATCACTTTCAACGACGACCTGATGACCAACGTCATGAAGCTGTTGCGTGACATCCAGGGCAATACCGGCGATTTTAAAGACATCGTTGATGAGGCTACCCGTGAACGTTGCCTGGCTTCGTTCAACAAAGGCATCGAGGTGATACTGAAGTGTCAGGTCGATGACAACGGGACCAAGTCTGCCTGGTGTGCCCAGCACGACCCGGTCGATTTTCTGCCCACCGAAGGACGCCCACATGAACACCCCTCGATCAGTGGTTGCGAGTCGGCTGCCCTGCTCTCGTTTCTGATGACGATACCCAACCCCTCCACCGAATTGCAGGAAGCCATTACTGCAGGAGTCACCTGGCTTGACGCACACAAAATCGAAGGCAAAGCCATCGAAGACTACACCAATGGTGACGGCATAGCCGACCGCCGTATCGTCGACAGGCCCGGCAGCGCTATTTGGGGGCGTTTCATTCAATTGGGCGGCGAAAAAGCCGATCAGGTGTACACTAAATTTTTCAACAAATTGCAGGCTTCCAACAAGAGTCGCAGTTATACCTACGACGGGAAGACCTACACCTACAAGGAATACGAAATCGCCACGACATCTTACCAGCCTGACAAGGCCTATCAGCCCGTCTTTGGCATCTACTCCAACGACTACGCCCACCTGTTTTACCGTTTCCTCTACAACTACGAAGACACGCCTCCTGTTGTCGACAGCAAGGGACTCCCGGTTGCAACCTCACTCATGGCCGGCAACCGCAGAGGCTACCAGTATCTCGGCAGCTGGGGCCTGAATGTCATCAACGCGGAATACCCTGCCTGGAAACAAAAGATCGACGCGCAAAATGAAGCCGGTGACGCAACCCTATACGAACTGTCATCGGTCAGCTACGAATCAAGCGAAAGCACGACCTACACCTTTAATGAAGGCTTTACCGTGTCAAATACGGGCGGGAAAGGCTATGCAACGGGAAGTTCCAACACGGTAAAGTATTCAGCCAATGTGGACTACACCATCGCTATCCCTCAAGGCCTGTCGGTCCAAAAAATTACCTTTTATGGTTACGACAATTACGATGTGGACGCCTACATAAGTCAACTGAACGATGTTTCGTACACTTCGACGGACTATGTGTTCCCGGCTAAAATTGGAGGTACGGCAAACTTCGTAACACATACGATTGACCTGGCTTCAACACCGGCAACCGGCTCAATCGGCTTCAGGCTAGGTTCCAAGCAGTGCTGCCTTATCATTACCCTCTATTGTACCAGCCCCTCCGGACTGAAAGAGCTGATAGAAATTAAAGCGAATGCGCCTTTCAAGCAGTTTCTGAATGGACGGATTGTAGTTGTTAAAGACGGTAAAATATACGAAGTCAGCGGAAAGGAAGTCGACCCGATGGCCTATTAATACGGCTTGATTTCCGCAAAGTTGGTTGATTTCTGTAATATCTCTCAATTCAGGCGGGTGATTACTTTTGAACCAAAGTTGTGCTTTATGCAAAATGAGAAACAGACCAAATAATGTCAGACAATAATTATTATTAGGTATGGAGAAAGAATATAACTGGAACAAATTATACAGAATCGCAGGACTTGCTGCACTCCTGATTGTATTGATAATTCCTTTCCAGGTTCTGATATTTTCACTATTTCCACCGCCGGAAGATTCAACAGGATTTATAGAATTGTTTCATGAAAACTGGCTGTTAGGTCTGTTGAGCCTGGATTTATTATACTATTTCAATAATTTGTTTTTAGTCTTGTTTTATCTCGGATTGTATGCCTCTATGAGAAAAGTGGATTTTACTAATATGCTTATTGCGCTGATTATTGGATTAACAGGCATTGCTGTTTACTATGCTTCCTCGATTGGATTTGAAATGCTGGCATTAAGCAAACAGTATTATCAAACAGATTCATTGGAATTTAAGCAACAATTGATCTCCGTTGGACAGGGTTTGATTTTGAAATATAAGGGAACAGCTTTTGATGTTTATTATGTTTTTAATGCGATTGCTCTTTTGTTAATTGCAAAAACGATGTTCAAATCAAAAGAGTTTGGAAAGGCGGCAGCAACCTGGGGATTAATAGCCGGATTATTTATGATTATCCCTTCAACAGCGGGAAGTATAGGATTAATTTTTTCACTAATTTCACTGATACCCTGGATTGTATTTTCTGTAATTGTAGGTCTTAAAATGTTAGCCATGACAAAAAATCAGAAACACAATGATGTACGTAAGTACGCACATAGTCAGGAGTCTTAGGATCTCATAAGAACTTAAAATACGGAATTAAGAACAAGCTGTTGTTAAATTTATTTCAGCTCGTACTTTGCCAAAGCCTTCAGCAGCAGCCAGCCCCCGAAAAGCTGAACCAGCAGGCCGGGCAGCCCCATTCTGAAATCCTGCAAGGCTGCTGCAAAACTTCCAGTCAGGCCCCATTCGGCCAGGCCGCCAAGCACTTGATACGCCAGAATTACAACCAGCAAATGCAACAACGAAAGCTTATTGGTTTTGGAGGCAACCAGGGCAGCGGCAAAAGCCAGTAAACCCGATTTGATCAGAATGATGGGCAACATACCTAAGACCGGCATGCCAAAGAGCAAATAATTGGCCAGAGGCGACAAAACCGCTGTGAGCAAACCGATCTTCAGGCCAAATTTATAAGCAGCAATCAGGGTAAAGAAATAAATCGGCAGCCAGATCAAACCACCGCCGGGTATCAGGTGGCAGAGTTGAGGCAAAAGCAGGTTGCCGGCCACAAAGGCAGCCCCAAACAAATATGTGCGGTAATTGGCAAAGCTCAGATTCAGGGCTTTAAAACTCAGTGCAGAAGTCATATCTTTAAATATTAATTGTTATGCAAATCGAAACAGTATTCAAACGAAGCACAAATATAAGCAAGTGAACGATACAACACAAAAAAGCGGGCAATAATTTACCCGCTTTAAGTGATATTATCTTTTCTAAAAGCTTTATGCTTCTTCTAAGGGAAGAACAGAAATATAGGAACGATCGTCTTTTTTGCGTCTGAAAGCTACTGTGCCGTCTATCAGAGCAAAGAGGGTATGGTCTTTGCCAATACCTACGTTATCGCCCGGATGATGTACCGTGCCGCGCTGACGAACCAAAATATTTCCTGCTTTGGCAAACTGACCGCCAAAGATCTTAACGCCCAATCGTTTGCTTTCCGATTCGCGGCCGTTCTTGGAACTACCGACTCCTTTTTTGTGTGCCATAATCTGTAATATTTAAAGGATTAAGCGATTACAATTTCGTTGATTTTTACTTCGGTCAGGTATTGACGATGACCGTTTTTCTTTCTGTAGCCTTTTCTTCTTTTCTTCTTGAAGACAATTACTTTGTCTCCCTTGAGGTGAGAAAGGACTTCGACCACCACTTTGGCGCCTTCCACGGCAGGTGTTC
>JAQUTN010000141.1 GCA_028694375.1 Bacteroidales bacterium | reverse complement strand
TTTTTGATTTTGGCGTTTGTTGCCTGATTAGAAGGGAGGCAGCTATCAAAGTCCTGCAGAACCATCCCGAAAATTATCCTTATGCAGGCTTTTACGATTTAAGGTTAAGACTTTCTGAACATTTTCCGATCGTTCACCTGGAGGAATACCTCTATAGTCTCCAAACCGACAATAAAAAAGACAACGAAAAGGCCCAATTTGCCTACGTAGATCCCAAAAACAGAGACTACCAGCTCGAAATGGAGGCTGTCTGCACAGCACACCTCAGGCGCATAGGCGCCTGGCTGGCTCCCGGAACCGAATCACCCGAACTGAACGCTGGTAATTTCTCCACCGAAGCCACGGTGATAATTCCTGTCCGCAACCGGGCACGTACCATCGCCGACGCCGTTCAATCGGCCCTGAAACAGCAATGCTCTTTCGAATTCAACCTGATAGTAGTAGACAACCACTCTACCGACGGCACCGGTGAGATTCTGAAAAGTCTGTCGGAAGCAGATAAACGCCTTACGGTGCTCTGCCCCGAAAGCAGACAGCTAAACATTGGCGGTTGTTGGAATCTGGCCGTAAAACATCCCTTGTGCGGACGTTTTGCCGTACAACTCGACAGTGACGACATCTACAGCGGCCCCAACAGCCTGGAGCGCATAATAACAGCCTTTTATCAGGAACATGCCGCAATGGTAGTTGGCAGTTACCGCATTTGTGATTTTGAATTGAATACCTTGCCCCCCGGCCTGATTGATCACCGGGAATGGACAGAGGAAAACGGCAGAAACAATGCCTTGCGCATCAACGGCCTGGGAGCACCCAGAGCCTTCTTTACACCCGTTTTGCGTAAGAATCTTCTGCCCAATACCAGTTACGGAGAGGATTATGCCGTCTGCCTAAGAATTTCGAGGCAATGGAAAGTGGCCCGCATTTACGAGGAATTGTACCTCTGCCGTCGCTGGGAAGGAAATTCCGACGCTCAGCCGGATCAGAAGTCACTGAACGCCAACAACGCATACAAAGACAAGATACGAAGTCTGGAAATCTTGGCCAGACAAGCCTTATGACAGAAGAATTCTTTGAACGACAACTCAGCCTCTGGCCTCTGGCTGCCGATAATTATAAGGCTGTCCGGGCTGCACGCAGCAAAAGTTTTTGCCTGAATCAGAGCCTGAATATAGAGCTTAAATGCCTTCCACAGCGCATGCGCTCGGCAACTGCCGACACCAGCAGGTCCGCGATTGCTGCCAGGCCTTGCTTTTTGTGTGCCACTCAGCTGCCGACAGAGCAGTTGTCGCTGAATCTGATTTACGACAATAAGCAAATAATAACAAGTACAGAAGCTCAGGAAATGGGCTACCGATTGCTGGTCAATCCATATCCGGCTTTCGACAAACATTTTACCATTGCAGCTGTCAGTCACCGCGAACAAAACCTCCGTGAAGAACTGCCCGCTATGCTCGCACTGACAGAGTTTATGCCCTCATACGTGCACTTTTTCAATGCTGCGGGAGCAGGAGCCTCGGCGCCCGATCATCTGCATTTTCAGGCTGTGCCCAAGGGTAGTCTACCTCTGGAAAGAGATTTTGCCGCCTGGCATGTTGTACACAGCCGTGTCTTGTTCGTAAGCGGGCAGACCGAAGTGTATTGCCAGGAAGATTTTCTTCGCTCAGCCTGGCTGCTCAGGAGTCGAAAACCCGAAGAGCTCTGTTTATTGCTGCAGGAAGTGCTGGATCTTATTACTACCTCCATGCCAAACAGGCAGACCGGGACGAGTACTGAAACAAATAACAACTCACAGACAATGCCTGTTCGGCAAAAGCCGGCGGTTAATCTACTGAGCTGGTATACTGACGGACTTTGGACCTGTGTTTTGTTTGCCCGCAGCAAACACCGGCCGGCCTGCTATTATGAAACAGGCGAGCAACAAGTTCTGATTAGCCCTGCTTCTGTAGAAATGGGCGGACAAATCATCCTGGTCAGGCCCGAAGATTTCGACAAAGTGAAGCCCGGACTTTTGACTCAGATTTATGCCGAAGTCAGTTTACCTAAGCAGGCCTACAGCGACATCTCAGAAACCTGGAAAGCTCTGCATCATCGCTCCAATCATCAGGTAATATGAAAATTCAGGATATACACTCCCAACCGCTGATTGAAGTAGGCATTTTGAGCCGCGAGAAGCTAGACTTTGTGCTGCATTCAAGCCATAAAGTTATTGGATATCAAGAAGATGGTTCAGAAAGGATTGAGTATGGTTCAGTGCCTCAGGGCAGCTATTCCTGCACCTGCGAAGACGGTTTGATTCAGTTTGAAAACAAGACGTTCGCAAGCTTAAGTTTTGAGCCTGAGTCTGATTCCGGGCGTTTTAGTCTTAATAATGTCCGCATAGGCATCGAGTTTCACTGGGAGCAGGAACTGCAGCAATGTTTTGAGGGAGCCTTGTTGATTAAGACAGAAAACAAACACCTACTGGCCATCAACCGCATTGCCCTGGAGAGATATTTATACAGCGTCATCGCTTCCGAAATGAACGCAGAAGCCAGCACGGAATTTCTCAAAGCACATGCCGTCATTTCGCGCAGCTGGCTGTTGGCTCAGCTGGGTACTAATATCCAAACTGAAGCCGATATGGAGAAAAAGGCCGACAGTCCTCCGATGGGCAGCGATTTCAGGCCAGGCCAAGCTGCAGCAGTAAAGCCGGGAGCTCATAAAACAAAGCAAACGGACCCTAAAGGTCAAACTGAACGGATACGATGGTACGAACGCGAAGCACATACCCTGTTTGATGTTTGTGCCGACGATCATTGCCAACGCTATCAAGGCATTTTGGAAGCCGAGACTCCACAGGTAAAAACAGCCCTCCGCTCTACCGAAGGTATGGTACTCTGTTCGGACGAGGATATTTGCGATGCCCGTTTTTCTAAATGCTGCGGGGGCTTAACCGAAAGCTTTGAGAGCTGCTGGGCCGACACCAAAATGCCTTATCTGGTATCAAAACCAGACAGGATACCGGCTCCGGACCGGAATACTTATGCGGACCTTACAAGTTTTATTCTGGGCAATCCGCCTTCGTTTTGCAATACCGACAATCAGGCTGTTCTAAAACAAGTGCTCAAAGACTATGATTTACAAACCGGAGACTTTTTTCGCTGGACAGTTTCATACAGCGTCGAAGAGCTTTCCGACTTGTTCAAACAGCGTTCCGGACTGGACCTTGGTTTGCTGAGCGATATGGAAGCCCTGGAGAGAGGTGGCTCAGGCCGCATTGTTCGTCTAAAGATAACAGGCAGCAAAGGCAGCCTGATTCTTGGCAAAGAACTCGAAATACGCCGCTGTTTGTCTAAAACCCACCTTTACAGCTCTGCCTTTGTTGTGGAAAAAGTATTGGATAAACAAGGCAATGTCCGGCAATTTGTTCTACACGGAGCCGGATGGGGACACGGTGTAGGGCTCTGTCAGATTGGAGCTGCCGTCATGGCAGAACAAGGTTACACATTTAAACAAATACTTGAACATTACTACCCTAACACACAAATAAAGAAACTATATGGCTTTTGAAAAAACAACAAAAAAAGCTTCTCCCTGGATCTGGGTTCCCAGTTTGTATTTTGGTGAAGGCCTGCCCTATGTGGCTGTAATGACCATCTCGGTGATACTCTACAAACGCTTTGGCATGTCCAACACCGACATCGCTTTTTACACCGCCTGGCTCTACCTGCCCTGGACCATTAAGTTTCTGTGGAGTCCTTTTGTGGATATTCTCAAAAGCAAACGCTGGTGGATAGTCCTGATGCAGCTGCTGATAGGAGCCTTTTTAGGAGGCGTGGCTTTCAGTCTGCCTACCCCCTTTTGGATTCAGGCCAGCATGGCTTTTTTCTGGTTGATGGCTTTTAGTTCGGCTACCCACGATATTGCAGCCGACGGCTTTTATATGCATGGCCTGGAAACCAAACAACAGGCTTTCTTTATAGGCATTCGCAACACTTTTTACCGTCTGGCCATGATTACCGGCCAGGGGCTGATTATTATTCTGGCAGGCAAGCTGGAAGAAATGCCCGGCAATCCTTTTGGCATGAATCAAATACCCTATGCCTGGATGCTGGTCTTTTTGGTAATGGCGGTCTTTTTTGTCATACTAGGTATTTACCATGCTTTTGTCCTGCCCCGCCCCCAGAGCGACCTGGAGCACAAATCCCTGACTTATAAACAGCTTTGGCAGGAGTTGTTGCAGAGTTTTAAAAGCTTTTTTCAAAAAAAACACATTCTGACGGCCATCGCTTTTATGCTGCTCTACCGTTTTTCGGAAGCTCAACTCGTCAAGATTGCTTCGCCTTTTTTGCTGGACAACGCAGAAGTCGGAGGCTTGGGTCTTAGTACAGCCCAGGTGGGCTTTGCTTACGGAACTCTGGGCATAGCTTGTTTGGTCATTGGCGGCATACTGGGCGGCATAGTGATTTCCAAAAAAGGACTGGCTGACAGTTTGTGGCCTATGGTGCTTATGCTCTGTCTACCCAATCTGGTTTATGTTTACTTCGCTTTTGTACGACCTGAATCATTAACAGTGATAAACCTGGGTATAGCACTGGAACAATTGGGCTACGGCTATGGTTTTACAGCCTATACTATGTACTTGTTGCATTTCAGCCAGGGGCCTTATAAAACTGCTCATTACGCCATTTGTACTGCCTTTATGGCTCTGGGTATGATGATTCCGGGCATGTTTGCAGGTGCCTTGCAGGAATGGCTGGGCTATCCGCTGTTTTTTGTCTGGATTGTGCTGGCTACTCTGCCCTGTTTCTGGGTGGTAAGCCTGGCCAAAAAACATCTTAAAGAATAAATATGCTGAATATAGTTGCC
>JAQUTN010000140.1 GCA_028694375.1 Bacteroidales bacterium | reverse complement strand
AAATTTTTCTATACGCAGAATATTGTCTTCGTAATGATTGCTCAAATCTATATTGGTCATATAGTATTCTCCGTTCCCGGTAATAACCAGGATACTGTCATCGTTCTGGAATTCGCCCAGGAATTCCCCTCGTCCGTCGTAATTGAGTCTTAAAATATCACGATCGAACCAGACCTCTCGTCCGCCCAGCGTAGAACCTCCTTTTTGCTTGAGCATGATTTTGAAGACATCGTTTTTGGTCAGAATATTACCCATCGATTGCCTTCCCTTGATGGCAATTTCTCCAAAATCTTTTTCGAATTGCAGTTTTTTGATTCTGGGAGCCGGCTTCAGTGTAACACGAATAATTTCGGCTTCACCGTTGGGATTGGCACTGAAATATTGGATGCGCGAACCCGGGCTGCCTTTGGTCACATCGTATTCTTTGTCCCTGGTGATGCCGTTCACGGCAAAACGCTTGATATAAGAAGTGCCTCCTCCTCTGCTGTCAAACTTGCCGTCCCGATAAATGACGTTGTAAATGGTGCGGGTGTCATTCTTCTTGAAAACATTCACATATAGAACGTTTTTGCCGACAAACATCTTTTCGCTCACCTTTACTACCTTGTACTTGCCGTCTTTGTAAAAAAGAATGACGTCGTCCAGATCGGAACAGGGACAAACCAATTCATCTTTTTTGAGGGAAGTGCCAATAAAACCTTCTTCGCGGTTGATGTATAATTTTTCGGTGGCTTCTACCACTTTGGCCGCTTCGATGGTGTCAAATCCACGGATCTCGGTTTTGCGGGGGAAAGCAGCTCCGTATTTCTTTTTCAGGCTCTCAAACCAGGCGATGGTGTATTCGACTAAGGTCGCCAGATGATGATCGATCTCCTCGATCTGAGCCTTCATCGATGCTATGGCTTCTTCGGCTTTGTCGGTGTTGAACTTCAGGATACGTGCCATTTTGATTTCCATCAATCGCAGCAAATCCTCGCGTTTGATTTCACGTACAAAATCCTTTTTGAAGGGCTCCAGTCTTTTGTCGATATGCGACAGGGCCTTGTCCATGTTGGCACTATCTTCAAAAGCTTTGTCTTTGTAGATTCTTTCCTCTATAAATATCTTTTCGAGGGAGGCAAATAAGAGGCTTTCGAGCAGTTCACCCTTGCGGATAAGTAATTCCTTTTTGAGTAAGTCCATGGTGTTGTCGGCCGAGTACTTCAACACATTGCTTACCGTCAGGAATTGGGGTTTTTCGTCCGAAATCACACAACAATTGGGAGAAATGCTTACCTCACAATCGCTGAAAGCGTACAAGGCGTCAATGGTTTTGTCGGATGATGTGCCCGGAGCCAGGTGTATCAAAATCTCTGCGTTCTGGGCGGTATTGTCGTCTACCTTCCGGATTTTGATTTTGTTTTTTTCGTTGGCTTTTAAGATGGATTCTATGATGCCCGAGGTGGTTTTGCCAAAAGGGATCTCGGTAATAACCAAAGTTTTGTTGTCGAGTTTACTGATTTTGGCCCGTACTTTAACACTGCCACCGCGTTCACCGTCGTTGTAACGGCTGACATCTACGTAACCACCGGTTTGGAAATCGGGATAGAGCTTAAAGGGCTCATTACGCAAATAAGCAATGGAGGCATTAATCAGCTCATTGAAATTGTGAGGAAGAATTTTGGAAGATAGGCCTACAGCAATTCCTTCCACGCCCTGTGCCAACAACAAAGGAAACTTTACCGGCAGACAGACCGGTTCCTGGTTTCTGCCGTCGTACGAGGGTTTCCATTCGGTAATTTTGTGATTGAACAGCACCTCCAGAGCAAATTTGGATAGCCTGGCTTCTATGTAACGTGGAGCGGCAGCCCCATCTCCGGTTAGGAGGTTGCCCCAGTTTCCCTGGCAATCGATCAATAAATCCTTTTGCCCCAGCTGCACCAAGGCATCGCCGATGGAAGCATCGCCGTGAGGGTGAAACTGCATGGTGTGGCCAATAATGTTGGCTACTTTGTTGTAGCGGGCATCGTCCAGGCGTTTCATGGAATGCAGAATTCTCCGCTGCACAGGCTTAAGGCCGTCGGCAATATGGGGAACGGCACGCTCAAGGATCACATACGAAGCATAATCCAGGAACCAGTTGCGGTACATTCCTGTTAATTGTTGCTTTATGTGGGCAGGGTTGAGCAGGTCAGGCGAGAGCGTAACACCGTCTTTGTCCGCTTTGGTCTGACCATCTAAATTGTCTGGAACATCAGTCTCATTCAGAAAATGTTCTTCCTCCATACAAAGGCATAGTTTTTGGTTATTTTAAGTCACAAAGATACGATTTTTTTCATCCCATGCGCATAAAAACAAATTAAACCCTACCTTTGCAAACTAAAAAAAATGGCTCCTATGGCACAACAAGAAGATGTTTTCAAGAAACTAATTTCCCATTGCAAAGAATACGGTTTTGTATTCCCCTCCAGTGAAATTTACGACGGATTGTCGGCCGTCTACGATTACGGTCAAATGGGAGTTGAACTCAAAAATAACATCAAGAAATATTGGTGGGATTCCATGGTGCTGATGCACGAAAATATTGTCGGTATAGATTCGGCCATCTTTATGCATCCTACCATCTGGAAAGCTTCGGGTCACGTTGACGCATTTAACGACCCCCTCATCGACAACAAGGATTCCAAAAAACGCTATCGCGCCGACGTGCTCATCGAAGAGCAACTGGCTAAATACGACGATAAAATTGACAAAGAGATTGCCAAGGCTGCCAAACGTTTTGGAGAAGCCTTTGACGAAGCCCAGTTTAGGGCCACCAATCCCAGGGTTCTGGAAAACCTGCAAAAAAAGGAAGCTTTACATCAGCGCTTTGCCGAAGCTCTCAACCAAAACAACCTGGAGGCCCTCCGTCAGATAATAGTGGACGAAGAAATTGTCTGCCCCATCAGCGGCAGCAAAAACTGGACAGAGGTGCGTCAGTTCAACCTGATGTTTTCCACCGAAATGGGTTCTACTGCCGACGGTGCCATGAAGGTGTATTTAAGGCCCGAAACCGCTCAGGGTATTTTTGTTAATTACCTCAACGTGCAAAAAACCGGAAGGATGAAAATTCCTTTTGGTATTGCCCAAATCGGCAAAGCCTTTCGCAACGAAATTGTTGCCCGCCAGTTTATTTTCAGAATGCGGGAGTTTGAGCAAATGGAAATGCAGTTCTTTGTCAAGCCCGGTACCGAACTGGAATGGTTTGCCAAATGGAAAGAAACCCGCCTAAAATGGCACAAAGCTCTGGGCCTGGGCGATCATAAATATCGTTTTCACGACCACGACAAACTGGCACATTACGCCAACGCCGCCACCGATATCGAGTTCCAGCTGCCTTTTGGCTTCAAAGAGGTGGAAGGCATCCACTCCAGAACTGATTTCGACCTGAGCAGCCACGAAAAATATTCCGGCAAAAGCATCAAGTATTTTGATCCTGAACTCAACGAATCCTATGTGCCTTATGTCATAGAAACCTCCATCGGCGTTGACCGTACCTTCCTGAGCATTCTGGCCGGAACCTACGAAGAAGAAACCCTGGCGGGAGGCGAAAGCCGGGTGCTGCTCCATCTGCCTCCGGCTCTGGCGCCCATCAAGCTGGCCATACTGCCCCTGGTCAAGAAAGACGGGCTGCCCGAAAAAGCACGCCAGATCATCGATGAGCTCCGCTTTGATTTTAAATGCCAATACGACGAAAAAGACTCCATAGGCAAGCGCTACCGCAGACAAGACGCCATCGGGACGCCTTTTTGCGCCACAGTTGACCACGACACTTTACAAGATAATACGGTTACGGTACGCGATCGCGACAGCATGGAACAAATACGCGTACCCATCGAAGAGCTGAGATCGCTGATTGCTGATAAAGTAGATCTGAAACAATTACTCAGGAAACAGGCATAAACAATCACTCCGAACATCCGAAAATACCTGCTTAACTGAACGCCTGCGACACTTGCTTTGAATAAGCAATAGTTGCAATGTAAAACCTGATTTAAGGAACTCGTTTGCTTTTTATAAATAAGCCTGGCGGATTACTTTTGTTTCCCCCTCTGTACTGGTAGCTTTCAGCAAATAACAGGCCTGGGGCAAGACAGAAGTATTGTGCGAATTCCCCTGAAACTGCAGAACTTTCCTGCCGCTAATATCGAAAATCTCCACTTTTTGCAGTTCCCTGTTGGAATGCAAATAAAGGCCTTCGGTATTCCAAAAGGCTTCCAAAATAAAACCACTCACAGAAGCCGGGCCGCCCAGACTGGAAACAGCCTCCTGGTTTTGTTCTGTAATAATATGGGCTACCAAACTGTTCAGGTATTCTTCCAAACGGGTATAACCTTCTTTGTTCAGGGAATTTTTGTCGGCAGGATCAGAGGGATCCAGGCCTCTGATGTCCTCCCAGTCGTCGGGCATCCCATCATTGTCACTGTCCAGGGGAGCTACTGCGGAATTCAGTATCGGCCATGGGGTCCAGTCTTCAGCAGCATCTTGGGGTCTCAAATCTTCCTGGCTGTCGATAATTCCGGGCCTGGGATAATTTAAACTTTTCCAGTCACCACCAACCCCATTGTAGGGAGAAAGACCTTTGAAGGCTGCTTTTCCGGAAGAAGTCTCTTCCACTATACGGGCATCGTAAGTGTCTCTTTGATGAGAGCAACCGGCAAACTCCAGC
This sequence comes from Bacteroidales bacterium, assembly GCA_028694375.1. Taxonomy (GTDB): domain Bacteria; phylum Bacteroidota; class Bacteroidia; order Bacteroidales; family UBA1402; genus UBA1402. The sequence goes on along the minus strand of JAQUTN010000140.1, from coordinate 176 downwards.
ACTTTTTGATAGGCTTTGGCCGCCGTGTGGGTGGTGACAACACCGGGATCAAAAGCTTCGGACATTTTCATGGCCTGCTTGTCGGCAGTCGATACCGTACCGTAACCGCTGGCAAACTGATTGTATACTCCATAAAACCAATTGTTGTTGGTAGCATTGATTTCGTTTTCATCTCC
>JAQUTN010000017.1 GCA_028694375.1 Bacteroidales bacterium | reverse complement strand
ATAAAGAGCAAGAAGCTCCGGGAACACCCCTAAAAATCTGCGACAAATGTACACAATATTTTTATCTGCCCCTATTTCAGGGCATATTTTAAAATTAATTATCTTTGTACACTTAATTAAAAAAGACGTCATGGGAAAAGTTCTTATCATCGGAGCCGGCGGAGTCGGCAGTGTAGTAGCATACAAAGTAGCACAGCATCCGGAAGTATTCAGCGAAATCGTGCTGGCCAGCCGCACCAAAGCAAAATGCGACAAAATAGCTGCCTATGTGGGCAATAACCGAATTCAAACCGATCAGGTGGATGCCGATTCCGTGGAGCAGCTTACAGCATTATTCAACAAACACCGGCCCGAGCTGGTCATCAATGTCGCCCTGCCCTATCAGGATTTAACTATTATGGATGCCTGTCTGGCCTGTGGCGTTCATTACCTCGATACAGCCAATTACGAACCCAAAGACGAAGCTCATTTTGAGTATTCCTGGCAATGGGCCTACAGGGAACGTTTCGAAAAAGCCGGCCTGACAGCCATTCTGGGTTGCGGTTTTGATCCCGGTGTAACCGGTGTCTGGACGGCCTACGCCCATAAACATCATTTTGACGAAATTCACTACCTGGATATTGTAGATTGCAATGCAGGTGACCATGGTAAGGCTTTTGCAACCAATTTCAATCCGGAGATAAATATTCGCGAAGTCACTCAAAAAGGCAAATATTACGAAAACGGCCAGTGGATTGAAACCGAACCTCATCAGGTACACAAAACACTCCATTATCCCGAAGTAGGCCCCAAAGAATCTTACCTGATTTATCACGAAGAGCTAGAATCTCTGGTCAAGAATTTCCCGACTATCAAAAGAGCTCGATTCTGGATGACTTTTGGGCAGGAATACCTCACCCATTTGCGTGTAATACAAAACATCGGAATGGCCGGCATAGAGCCTGTTATGTTTAAGGGAATGGAAATTATCCCTATTGAGTTTCTTAAAGCCGTCCTGCCCGACCCGGGAGATCTGGGAGAAAATTACACCGGCCAGACTTCCATCGGTTGCCGCATTCGGGGCATCAAAAACGGCAGGGATTTAAGCTATTATGTTTATCAAAACTGCAGCCATCAGGACGCCTACAAAGAAACCGGTGCTCAGGGCGTCAGCTATACCACCGGCGTTCCCGCTATGTGCGGAGCTATGATGTTTATGCAAGGTCTTTGGCGCAAACCTGGTGTTTACAATGTGGAAGAATTCAATCCCGATCCTTTCCTTAAGGCTTTGGCCCAAAACGGCCTGCCCTGGCATGAACTCTTTGATGTAGATCTGGAATTATAGGAATCCCCCTTAGCTCTTGAGCTTACTAATGTTACCTGAAATTCCTTTTGGGCTTGGGTTGCTTAGCCTAAAGTTTTGCCCAGCTCTATTACTTCCAGGTTTTTAATACTACCCTCGTTCAATTCCAGTCGCATAAGCGTCCGAATGGTATGAAATCCCTGTTTGCCCGCGGCTCCCGGATTGATACAAAGCATTTCGAACTGCTTATCAAACACTACTTTAGCTATGTGAGAATGCCCGCAAACAAACAGATTCGGTTTGTGTTTTTTGATCAAATCCAGGGCTGTCGAGTCGTAATGTCCCGGATATCCACCTATATGCGTTATTAAGACCTTGACCTGCTCGAGCTCAAAAAGCAAGTGAGGGCCGTAATTATACCTTAGTGGATAGCCGTCGCAATTACCGTGCACGGCTCTTAAGGGCCCGATGGTATCCAATTGCTGAGCCAATACGGCTGAACCAATGTCTCCGGCATGCCAGATCTCGTCGCAGACTTCCAGGTAAGGAATATAACGTTCATCCCAATAGGCATGAGTGTCCGATAGAATTGCGATTTTTTTCATATTAGCGAGGTGTTAGCCGGGAGTTCAGCCCGTATTCTCCAGGATTGTGGATATCGGTTGTTGGCTCTGATTCCCAAGTTGTTTACCCAACCCAAGGCCTTTCCCTTATAGCTCATCAAAACCTGACCCCGGGGGCATTGTTCGCTCAATAGCATGCTCTCTCTCTTTAAATAAGACAAGGCTTGTTGACGATCCAGTTCATAAGCAGGAAAGTGTTTCTCTGGTTTAAGTGCGGTGGACAAGGCCAGAGAAATATTTGGAATAAACTGACCGCCTTTATATTCTCCCAAATATATCCCCGCACGTAATATGTGCAATGAGGAACTGATTTGGGCTAAAAACTCAGAATGTTGTTCGGGAAAAGCGCTGTAAATGCCTTGTGGTAAAAGACTGATTTCATAGGCTCCGGGCTCATCAAACCAAGAACTCAGATAAGCAGCAGTTTTTTTGTCAATTAATTCGTTTACAACTTTCCCGGAAATTCTCCCGGCGGATATTTTATTTTTTCCCTTTGGTCTGCCAGGCTTGAATAAATCTTCTTGTTGTTTTATTTCCTGACCTACAGGCGAGTTTGCTGTAGCTTGCTCCTCTTTTAGTAACAAAGCCAAAAAAAAGCCTTCGCCTTTTGTTCTGTGAGGGAAAAAACGATAAGCCGGGAAATCGACTCCAATGGCAGGATGAATATTCCATTCAGGATGGCATTCTACAGGCAATATACGGGCTCCAAGCTGTTCAGCAGCCCAAAGCACATTCTCTTCGTTTTCCAGGGTATTGTAGGTACAGGTACTGTAAATCAGGCAGCCTCCGGGCCGCAGGCTGTTCCAGCATTGCGTGAGGATATTGCGCTGACGGAGTGCGCAGCTGCGGATATAGTCTTCGGACCAGGCAACAAGAGCCTCCGGTTCTTTTCGAAACATTCCCTCGCCCGAACAGGGCATATCGGCTAGAATCAAGTCAAAGGCAGCACTGAGTCCATTAAAGTCTGCCGCTTCGTTTTGAGTAACCACCACATCGACTGTGCCCCATTTTATCAAGTTCTCGTCCAGTATCTTAGCCCTGGATGGAACGATTTCGTTGGCCAGTAACAAACTACCCTTTGGAAGCACAGAGGCAGCCAGGGTGGATTTACCTCCGGGAGCAGCACAAAGATCCAGCATCCTCACTGCTCTATCCGATAGTTGCATAGTCTCCAAAGCAGCATGTATTGCCCTGGCACTGAACATGGAGGATGCTTCCTGCACATAATACATACCGGCATGCAGTAAGGGGTCAAAAATAAAAGCAGGACGTTGTTCCAGATAAAAGGCTTCGGGAAACCAGGGCACAGTGCCCTGAACACTGGCCGGTAAGCAGCTTATTGCTTCCTCTGTGGTACATTTCGCAGTATTCAGCCTCAGACTGACCGGAAGATCTTCTTCCAGAGCGTGCATAAAGGCATCGGACTCCTCAGGCAGCAGCCGGCGCATCTGTCTGACAAAGGCTGGATCTAAATTCATTTATTCAGGGACTGTACTTTTTAGCCTGTTGCCAGAGGACTTCCATCTGTTCCAGACTCAGTTCTTTAAGCGGAATACCTTTTTTAAGTGTTTCTGCCTCGAGGTAATTAAAACGCTCACGAAATTTTTTGTTGGTACGTTCCAAAGCATTGTCGGGATTGATTCCGTAAAGACGGGCTACATTAACCAGACTGAACAGTAAATCACCGAATTCGTCTTCCATGCCGTCTCTGTTCTCTTTTTCCATCTCATGTTGCAACTCCTCAATCTCTTCCTGCACCTTAGCCCAAACCTGGCTACGTTCTTCCCAATCAAAACCCACTCCCCTGACCTTATCCTGCATTCTGAAGGCCTTTATCAACGAAGGCAGCCCAAGAGGAACTCCTGCCAGTACGGAACGATTGCCGTTTTTTTCTTTGAGTTTTAATTTTTCCCAGTTTTTTTCGACCTCGCCGGCATCCTGCACATTAACCGAACCAAAGACATGGGGGTGTCTGAAAATCAGCTTTTCTGTCAGTTGATCACAAACATCTTTAATGTCAAAGAGCTCTTGTTCTTCGGCAATCTTTGAATAAAAAACCAAATGTAACAGAATGTCGCCTATTTCTTTACACACCCCGGGATAATCCTTTTGCAGGAGGGCTTCACTCAATTCATAGCTTTCTTCAAGGCTCAGAGGCCGTAAGCTTTCGAAGCTCTGTTCCTTATCCCAGGGACATTTTAAACGCAATTCGTCCAAAATATCGAGCAGATGCCCGAAAGCTTCCATTTTTGATTGTCTGTCGTGCATAAAGGCCTTAAATATTGAAATCGAAAAGTGCGCCGGTTTTCACTTTGACAGCGATAATGGTCCCGGACAGAAATTCAAAATGTATTCCTTCCTGCAGACAGGCGGGCTTATTGCCATTTTCGTTTATTCTTGCGTATAGAATAGCTTCAAAACCACTTTCTATAAGTTTGAATACTTCGTCAGGTTCAAAATAAACACTTTCCACACAAAGTTGTTTGCTATCAGAATCAGTATTTATTTCTGTCAGACAAAAAGGAATAAACTCATCCTTGCCGAATTTACGCACTTTGATCAAGAATGAATTGACTCCGCTAAAATCTATAGTATCTTGCAATAAACGCATTTTGGAATTTTTCAATTCCGCTTTTTCCACTACAGAATTGAAGGTTTGTCCTACTTCCGAAAGGAAGGCCTCAATATCCTGAGCCTGGATAGAATCACTTTTCGCAACGGGCAGGTAATCTCCAAAAGCATCCTGAGTGGCCTGATGTCTCCGGGATGATGCAGCATTCAAGCCATCTTGTTGATTTTCAGCATCAAAAAAAGCCATCTCAAATTCAATACTTGGTCCTTGAACATCAATCGTATACCCGCCTACTTCGGTGCAAGCCGTAAAAACAAACAACAATAAAAGAGCGGCAATTCCTCTATAATACTTCAGATGAGCCATTTTCATAAAGTCAAATTGAATTATTATCAGGCAAATGTACAATTTGTTGCAATCTCAATGAAAGTTGTTATGCAATATTAACAGAAAGACTGATAAGGGAATTGCTCAATAAAAGAAACACAAAATGCTTTGGCATAGAAAAAAATAATCCTACCTTTGCAGCCTTAAAATCAGTACTGTGCCTAGGTTCGACATGCGAAGCCGGGGCATATAACCAAACAAGATTTCTGACAATTATGGAACTCCCTTCGAAGTACAATCCGGCTGAGGTAGAAAGCAAATGGTATCAATATTGGTTGCAACATAATATGTTTCATTCGGATCCCGACAAGCGGGAGCCTTATACCATTGTTATTCCGCCACCCAATGTGACCGGCGTGCTTCATATGGGACATATTCTGAACAATACCATTCAGGATATATTGGTCCGCAGGGCCAGAATGTTGGGTAAAAATGCCTGCTGGGTGCCGGGAACCGACCATGCATCCATCGCCACCGAAGCCAAGATTGTTGAAAAACTGCGAAACGAAGGTATAAAAAAAACCGACATTGGCCGGGAAGCTTTTATAGGCCATGCCTGGGAATGGACTCATAAGCACGGAGGCATCATACTGGAACAACTCAAAAAACTGGGAGCCTCCTGCGATTGGGAGCGAACCTGTTTTACCATGGACGAAGCCCGTTCGGAAAGCGTCATAAAAGTCTTTTTGGATCTGTACGAGAAAGGGCTTATCTATCGGGGTGTACGTATGATTAACTGGGACCCCAAAGCTCAAACTGCCTTGTCGGACGAAGAAGTCATTTACAAAGAAGTACAATCAAAACTATATTACCTGCGCTACAAAGTGGAGGATGAAGATCGTTACGCAACTATAGCTACTACCAGACCCGAAACCATATTGGGTGATACCGCAGTCTGCATTAATCCAAACGATGAAAGCAAAGCCTGGCTCAGAGGTAAAAAGCTCTTGGTCCCGATTATTGACCGGCCTGTACCCATCATCGAAGACGAATACGTAGACATAGAATTCGGAACCGGCTGCCTCAAAGTGACACCCGCACACGACGTAAACGACTATATGCTGGGCGAAAAATATCGGTTAGATTCCATCAATATTTTCAACAACGACGGCACACTAAACGAACACGGAGCCATGTATGCCGGTATGGATCGATTCGAAGTAAGATCCAGAATTGAAAAAGACCTAAAAGCAGCCGGTTTACTCGAGAAAGTGGAAGACTATACCAACAAAGTAGGCTTTTCCGAAAGAACCAACGAAGCGATTGAACCAAAGCTTTCGATGCAATGGTTTCTGAAAATGTCAGATTTGGCTAAACCGGCTCTGGAAGCAGTTGAGAACGACGAAATAAAGCTTATACCACCAAAATACAAAAACACCTACCGCTATTGGATGGAGAACGTCAAAGACTGGTGTATTTCGCGTCAACTCTGGTGGGGACATCGCATTCCGGCCTATTACCTGCCCGAAGGCGGTTTTGTGGTAGCAGCCAGCCCCGAAGAAGCTCTCAAAAAGGCTAACGCAGTTCGCATGAAAGATGCCTGCCCCTGCGGCTGCAGCGGATTGAGGCCTCTCAGGCCCGAAGATCTGCGTCAGGACGAAGATGTGCTGGACACCTGGTTCTCTTCCTGGTTATGGCCCATTTCGGTTTTTGACGGCATTAATCAACCCGATAACAAGGAAATCAACTACTACTACCCCACCAACGACCTGGTAACAGCACCCGACATTCTGTTTTTCTGGGTAGCCCGGATGATCATCTCCGGTTTCGAATACCGTCAGGAGAGCTGCTTTAAAAATGTTTACCTCACCGGAATAGTCCGTGATAAACAGGGGCGCAAGATGTCCAAATCGCTGGGCAATTCGCCTGATCCCATTGAGCTGATGGACAAATACGGTGCCGACGGTGTCCGTATGGGAATGATGCTGGCAGCTCCGGCCGGAAACGATGTCTTGTTTGATGAAGCCCTGTGCGAACAAGGTCGTAATTTTAACAACAAGATTTGGAATGCCTACCGGCTCATCAGAAGCTGGCAGGTTGATCCCGAACTGGCTCAGCCTCAAGCCTCTGCACTTGCTGTAGAATGGTTCGAAGCTCAATTACAGAAAACAATGTCCGAAATGGATGATTTGTTCAGCAAATATCGCCTTTCGGAAGCCATGATGTGTGTATACAAACTCTTCTGGGACGAGTTTTCGTCCTGGTTCCTCGAAATCATAAAGCCCGCTTATCAGCAACCTATTGACAGCACTACACACAAGGCTGTTTTCGGTTTCTTCGAACAACTCTGCCTCTTGTTGCATCCCTTTATGCCCTTTATTACAGAAGAACTTTGGCAAAATCTGGACCAGCGCAAATCAGGTGAAAGCCTGATGTTACAACAACAAAGGCTGCCCGGTAGCTACAACCAAACTATACTGGATAAATTTGATCTGACAAAAGTCGTCGTTTCGGGCATCCGAACCATACGTCTGGAAAAAAACATTCCTGAAAAAACAGCCCTGGCTTTGGAAATACTGGGAGAACACGAAAGTGATTACTACAGCCTGATGGTTAAAATGGGCAACCTGAGCAGTATAACCAAGGTAAGCGAAAAGGCAGCTGATGCAGCTTCATTCATGGTCAACACCACAGAATACTGCCTGCGGCTGGGAAATCTGGTCGACACCGGCGAAGAGCGCATTAAGCTGCAAAGTGAACTTGATTACCAGGAAGGTTTTTTGAAAAGCATACTCAAAAAGCTGGATAATCCCAATTTTGTAAATCGGGCTCCTGAAGTTGTAATAGAAGCCGAACGTAAAAAACTGACCGACGCCCAAAATAAAATCCAGGCCATCAAAGACAGCCTGGATTCACTTGGAATAAAAGGAATCAGCTGAGATAACCCTGATCCATCATGCTTTTTGCCACCTTCATAAAGCCGGCCACATTGGCTCCTTTCAAATAATTGATATAGCCGTCGGGCTCTTTTCCGTACATAACGCATTGGTTGTGAATGTCTGCCATTATTTGATGTAAACGCTGATCCACCTCTTCGGCTGACCAACTGATATGCATGGCATTCTGAGTCATTTCCAGGCCTGAAGTGGCAACACCACCTGCATTGACAGCCTTACCGGGGCCATAAAGAATTTTTGCTTCAATAAAGGCATCTATGGCTTGTGGTGTACAACCCATGTTCGATACTTCTCCCACGCAAAGCACACCATTTTCTACCAGATTCCTGGCATCCTCCAAACGCAATTCGTTTTCGGTGGCACAAGGCAAAGCAATGTCTACTTTACGTTCCCAAGGCCTTTTGCCGGGAATAAATTCGGCATGGAATTTTTTGGCGTATGGTTCTATTACATCGTTGTTGCTGGCACGCAATTCCAACATATAGGTAATCTTTTCGTCGTTCAGGCCGGCTTTATCGTAGATATAGCCGTCGGGGCCGGATAAGGTAACTACTCTGGCTCCCAGCTGAGTCGCTTTCAAAGCGGCTCCCCAGGCCACGTTACCGAAACCCGATATAGCTATGGTCTTGCCTTCGATGCCCAGGCCTTTGGTTGCCAGCATTTGTCGTACAAAATAAAGACCGCCAAAACCTGTAGCTTCGGGACGAACCAGAGAACCTCCAAAACCCAGAGATTTACCGGTAAATACTCCGGTATTTTCTCTGGCCAGTTTTTTGTACATGGCATACATATAACCGATTTCTTTGCTGCCTACCCCAATATCACCCGCCGGTATATCGGTTTCTGGCCCAATATTGCGCCAAAGTTCCAATATAAAATTATGGCTGAATCGTTGTATTTCTGCGGCTGATTTGCCTTTGGTACTAAAATCGGAACCTCCTTTGGCCCCTCCCATAGGTAAAGTAGTAAGAGCATTCTTGAAAGTCTGCTCAAACCCTAAAAATTTCAAAATGGACAGATTTACCGAGGCATGAAAACGCAGGCCCCCTTTGTAAGGCCCGATGGCGTTGTTGAATTGAACTCTGTAGCCCGTATTTACCTGTACGTTGCCGGCATCGTCTATCCAGGGAACTTTGAAGATAAAAACCCGGTCAGGCTCCACCAAACGTTCCAGAATCTTGGCTTTTTCAAATTCAGGATGTTTATTATAGATTGATTCAACGCTGGTCAGTACTTCTCTTACCGCCTGCAGATACTCGCGCTCGCCCTGATGTTTCATTTCCAGGTTAGCCATAAAATGATCAACTTCCATAGTTCCAGATTAAGATTTGTTTTTCTTTTGAATTAGATTCGCAAATATAAGGAATTATTCACTTGAAAGCAGTATAAATAAAAAAATCGCAGTTGTTAAATACTGCGATCTCTTTATTTATTACAAAATTTTTGTTCTTATTCCGATTCTGATTTTTGTATCGGTTCAAATTTCGGTCAGGATGCTGATTTCAATGCTTCTTTTTCAAGACAGAAAAAACAAAATAACCAATTATCAGAGCGTACATCAGCAGGGACAACATTTCTGCCCCTTTGCTTTCTGCCCACGAAATCAGCGTCCAGTCAATACCTCCAAATCGCAGGGCAGCACTAACAACTCCCATTAAGGCGCCACCGGCAATAAAACCGGAAGCAATCAGCGTGCCTTTTTCGTTTCTGGCTGTATTCAGTTTACTGTCTTCACTGCGACCAGATACAAACCAATTAATTAAACCGCCCACTACCAATGGAATATTCAGCTGAAAAGGAATGAACATACCCAGAGCAAAGGCCAGGGCAGGCACACCAAAGAAATTTAGTATTAACGAAATCATAGCTCCCACGGCATAAAGCCACCAAGGTGCGGCTGTGCCGGACATTAAGGGATCAATTACGGCAGCCATAGCGTTGGCCTGCGGTGCAACCAGGGCGTTTTCGCCTACAAAACCATAGGTCTTGTTCAATATAATAAGCACCCCTCCTACAGTCAATGCCGAAACCAAGGTCCCTAAAAATTTCCAGCCTTGCTGTACGGCAGGGGTTGATCCCAACCAATAACCAATTTTGAGATCGGTAATGAAACCTCCGGCCATTGACAAGGCTGTACAAACTACACCACCCATTATCAAGGCTGAAACTATACCTGTAGAGCCTTTGAGTCCGACAGCCACCATTATGACCGATGCCAGGATCAAAGTCATCAGGGTCATACCAGAAACCGGATTGGTACCGACTATGGCAATGGCATTGGCTGCCACAGTTGTAAACAGAAATGCAATTATACCTACCACCAGTATGCCTACGAGAGCGTGCAAAAGATTAAAGTGCATCACACCAAAAAAGAAAAAGGCAAACACCGCCAGAATGGCCAGAATAATACCGATCAAAATAATCTTCATCGACAAATCGCGAGCAGTTCTGACCTGCTTGTTCAGTTCAGTTGCTTTGGCTCCCTGGCCTTTCATCTCGCGGGTAGCAAGGCCCAGGGCACTTTTTATAACAGACCATGATTTCACTATGCCGATAATACCGGCCATGGCTATACCGCCTATACCAATGTGTCTGGCATAACTGCTGAAGATGACTTCGGGCGACATGCCTGCCACGCCATCGCTAATGGCCGGATTGAGAAACTGTAGGAAAGTATCTCCAAACAGAGGAAACAAAGGCACAATAACAAACCAAATCAAAGCCGATCCCAGGCAAATGATAGTAGCGTATTTCAAGCCCACGATATAACCCAACCCCAGTACAGCAGCACCAGTATTTATACTGAAAACCAGCTTAAACTTGTCTGCCATCATAGCCCCAAACTGGCTGACTCTGGAGCTGAAAACTTCTGTCCAGGCCCCAAAAGTGGCAATGACAAAATCGTACAAACCACCAATTAATCCTGATATAACCAGAGGTTTTGCCTGATTGGCTCCCTGTTCGCCCGAAATAAGTACCTGTGTAGTCGCCGTTGCTTCGGGAAAAGGGTATTTGCCATGCATTTCAGATACAAAATACTTGCGGAAAGGAATCAAAAATAAAATACCTAAAATGCCTCCCAATAAGGAACTTAAAAATACCTGAATGAAATTTACACTCATTTCGGGATATTTAGCCTGTAAAATATACAAGGCCGGAAGTGTAAAAATAGCGCCGGCCACAATCACACCCGATGAAGAACCAATGGATTGAATCAGCACATTTTCGCCCAGGGCGTTTTTTCTCTTACTGACACTGGATAGACCTACGGCAATAATGGCAATCGGAATGGCTGCTTCGAAAACCTGACCTATTTTCAGACCCAGGTAGGCTGCTGCAGCCGAAAACAAAATAGCCATTAAAATACCCCAACTAACTGACCATACGGTAGCTTCGGGGTATTTTTTGTCGGGCGACATCACCGGATGGTACAATTCACCCTCTTTCAGCTCTCTGTAGGCATTCTCCGGCAAGGCAGTTACCGGCTTGCGTTCTTCTGTCTTAGTCATATCTTAGAATTTTAAAGTTGTCTGTTCCACATCTTCCAGGCTGCCTCTGCCTGAATCTTCAACATACCAGCTCCATTCAATACACGGGCTCCGGCCTGTTGGCCCAGGCTAAGAAATCGGGTAAGAGAAGGATTGTATACCAAATCGTAGAGCAAATGTCCCCGTCCAATAGCCTGATAAGGCAAATCCGGGCAGGATTCAGTGTCAGGAGCCATGCCCAGCGGAGTAGTATTTACAATTATCTTAAATTCTTCTATGCGTTCCGCATTCAGCATCGCATAAGTGTAGGTAGCCTTAGCGACATCACGTGACACAAAACAAGCCTCAATATCAAGCTGTTGCAATGCATAATATACAGCTTTGGAGGCACCGCCCGTACCCAGTATCAAAGCCTTGGCTTTTGGGCCACTTTGGTTTTTTAAACGATTGACCTCTGGCAGAATGCTATCCCTGAATCCTATATAATCGCTGTTGCGGCCAATCAAGCGGATTTTCCCCTCTTTGATGACAGGAACAATCACGTTGACCGCAGCCATGGAGGCCGCTTCTGCACCCAGCTCATCCAGATAAGGAATAACACTTTGCTTGTAAGGGATAGTAACATTCAATCCGGCCAATGCAGGACGGGATTTTATTAAAGCAGGAAATTCCTCTATGCTTTTCAGGGGAAAATTCTCGTAAACGGCCTTGATGCTTTCCGAAAGAAATTTATCGTTAAAGTAGACTTTAGAAAAAGAATGGGTCAAAGGATAACCAATCAATCCGAATTCTCGTATCATTCCTGTTCCTCCCTTATAATTTGGTCAAACAATTCCCTGGCATGAACATCATTGAGCAAAGCTAGTTTTAAAGAACTGTCGGCCTGCAGTTTATCTCCATTTCGAGCATAAGAAAGGGCTTTATACAAATGAATGTTTGGAAAAGTTGCGTCCAATAATTCTGTATCGGAATAATACTTCAGCGCCAACTCATACTTTTGCTGATCGTAATACAAATTGCCGAGTGCAAACAGTACTTCGGCTTGTGAGGGATCCAGGCTTAAAGCACGCAAATAGGCAACTATGGCTTGCTCGTCCTTGTCCATATTAACAAGTACTTCGGCCAGGTAGATCCAGATCTCACTTTGTTTATCGTCCATTTTTACGGCCTTTTCCAAATAACGGAGACTTTGTTCGAAGTCTTTTAATTCCAGATAACATATTCCCATTCCGGTATGAGCCTGCAAATTTTCGGGATTGGTGATCAGGGCATGCTCGTACCATTCCATGGCCGATTCATACTGTTCTGCTTTTTCGAAAGCTTCGCCCACGAATACCATTAAATCGTCTAAGGTGTTGCCTTCGGCAGAAGGAAGACTTTCTTCTATGGCTGCCAGCAGGTAATCAAGGTAATATTTAGCTGCGTCTTCGTAATGTTCCATTTGAAAACAAGCATGCCCCATCTGAAGCACCGCAGGCATAAATCGGGGATTGCTTACCAGGGAGAAATCGTAGGCTTTGCAAGCTTCCTCATAACGCTCCTGACCAAACAATACCTGTCCCAGGTTGAACCAATTCTCGTAAGAATAAACGTCCACCTCGAGTAACATTCTGTAATATTGTTCCGAAGCCTGTATATCATTCAGTTGTTCGGAACAGAAGGCACCTTCGGACATTAAATCGGTATTATCAGGATTGTGCTCCAAGCCTTGCCGTACAAAATCCAGGGCTTCCTTATACAGATTTTCAGCACTTAATATATTCACTGCCTCCAGACAAGCCAAATCTTTATCGAATTTTTCTTTGTCCACCATGTCTTTGAGTAATTCCAGGCCTTCCTTGTGTCTTTTAAGTTTAAAATAAGCGGCAGCACGTATAAAATCAGTATCTTCCTGCTCCGGTAATCGGTCCAGCAACTGCAGGGCTTTCATCGGTTCTCCGGTTTCCACATACAAAATGGCACGTTTCAGATGAATGACGGTGCTGTTGGGATGAATTCGCAAAGCTGAGCTGACCACTTCCGAGAGCTTGTTGGTACGGCCCCGGTCCAGATAATAATCAGCAATACGATCGAATTCGTCTACGTCAAAATACTGAGAGTGTCCTTTGGATCGTTGTTGTTCATAACGATTGACCAAAGCTCTTATACTGTCATCCTCTCTTGCCTTCATGCCAATTCAAAACAAAAGGATTAGTTTATTTTTTCAGCAATTTTGCCCCAGGTATCCTTAAGTCCTACCGTACGGTTGAAAATTAATTTACCGGGACGGGAATCGGGGTCCAGATTGAAATATCCCATACGCAGAAACTGAAAATGATCCAATGGACGGGCATCCTGCAAGGAAGCTTCTACACGGCAATCTTTCAGTATCTTCAGCGAGTTGGGATTCAGCATTTCCATGAAATCCCTTTCTTTGTCTTCGGCCGGATTCTCCACCGTCAGCAGGCGGTCGTATAAACGAACTTCTGCCGGAAGACTATGCTCAACAGTAACATAATGCAAAGTGGCTTTCACCTTGCGATTGCTTTCGGGGCCTCCCTCTTTTGTAAGGGGATCGTAGGTGCAATAAATTTCCAGCACTTTACCTTCGGCATCTTTTTTACAACCCGTACATTGTATTATATAGGCATTTTTCAGCCTTACTTCCTGTCCCGGTGTCAATCGGTAGAACTTTTTGGGTGCTTCTTCCATAAAGTCATCCCGTTCTACATACAGTTCACGGGCAAAAGGAATTTGGCGTCTGCCTGCGCTTTCGTCTTCGGGGTTGTTGACCGCCTCGTTCCACTCCACCTGGCCTTCGGGATAATTGGTTATAATAAGCCTGACGGGATTCAGTACCGCACTGACGCGTGGAGCGATCTTGTTAAGATGTTCACGAACAGCAAATTCCAGTAAGCTCTGATCTATTACGCCATCAAACTTGGTGTAACCTATCCTGTCTACAAAATTCCTTATGGATTGCGGTGTATAGCCTCGCCTGCGCAAGCCGCAAAGAGTTGGCATACGGGGATCGTCCCAGCCCCTGACAAAACCTTCTTTGACCAATTGCAGCATTTTACGCTTACTCATTATGGTATAAGTCATGTTCAGACGATTGAATTCTATTTGCCTGGGCCGGTAATCGCCCTCTTTCAACTGATCTGTAAACCAGTCGTAAAGCGGCCGGTGTATCTCAAACTCCAAGGTGCAAAGCGAATGCGTAATGCCTTCAAAATAATCGCATTGTCCGTGAGCAAAATCATACAGAGGATATACATTCCAGGTGCTGCCTGTCCGGTGGTGAGCTTGTTTAAGAATACGATACATCAGCGGATCCCGGAAATGCATATTGGAATGGGCCATGTCTATTTTGGCCCTCAACACCCGGCTGCCTTCTTCAAATTCGCCGGCTTGCATTCTCAAAAATAAATCCAGGTTTTCTTCGGCGGATCTGCTGCGATAAGGACTATTGATCCCGGGGCTGGTGGGTGTACCTTTTTGTTGGGCTATTACTTCGGCAGATTGGTCATCCACGTAGGCCAAATCTCTTTTGATTAATTCCTGGGCAAATTGAAAAAGTTTTCCGAAATAATCGGAAGCATAAAATAAATTATCCCAGGAAAATCCCAGCCAACGAATATCCTCCATTATGGAATCGACGTATTCCACATCTTCTTTGATGGGATTGGTATCGTCAAAACGCAAATTACAGGTACCTCCGTATTTTTGGGCAATACCAAAATCCAGGCAAATGGCTTTGGCATGGCCAATATGCAGATAGCCATTGGGTTCAGGCGGAAAACGGGTGGCTACTTTTCCCTGATTCTTGCCTTCCCTTAAATCATTTTCAACGATCTGTTCTATAAAATTCAGGCCTTTCCTGGGGCCTTCAGTGTTGGTATCTGCTACTGTCATAGTAATTAAAATAGTTCCAAAGATACTTTCAAAATCTGCAATATTCAAATCGACAACATGAAACAATGTTCCAAAAATATGTTTTATAATATAAGTTTTTTTTTGCTGGTCTGTAAAAAAAGCTGAATCTTTGCTGCCGTTAACCTAACACAATCTTTTTTACCTTTGAGACTAATACCTATTGAAAACTATATGAAGTCCGCCTTGTGAAAGGCGGACTTCATTCTTTTTGGCCTTTGCGATGCAAAAGTAATGCTTGTTTAGCAAATATAAACCTTCTGCTCGTCAAAAAATAATTTGTATATTCGTGAAATTTTTTTTTAACCATCAAAATACATCCACTATGAAAGCATTCATGGACGAAAATTTTATGCTGGACAACGAAGTATCTGAACAGCTTTTTCACCAGCACGCCAAAAATCTTCCAATCATCGATTATCACTGCCACCTGAATCCTGAATACATTGCCAAAGATCATAAATTTGACAACCTGGGACAGATCTGGCTCGAAGGCGATCATTATAAATGGCGTGCCATGCGCACTAACGGAATAGATGAACGTTATTGCACCGGCAAAGACACCAGCGACTGGGAAAAATTCGAAAAATGGGCCGAAACCCTCCCCTATACCATGCGCAATCCCTTGTATCACTGGACTCACCTGGAGTTAAGAACTGCTTTTGGTGTTGATAAAATTCTCAAACCGGAAACAGCCCGGGAAATTTTTGAGGAATGTACTGCCAAGTTACGTACTCCGGAATTCAGTGCCCGCGGGCTAATGCGTAAATATAAGGTGGAAACCGTCTGCACCACCGATGATCCCGTAGACAGCCTCGAACATCATCTTTCCCTGAAAAAGGAAGGTTTTGAAATTAAGGTCTTGCCCACCTGGCGTCCCGACAAAGCTATGGCCGTAGAAGATTCCAAATCGTTCAGAGCCTATGTAGAGAAACTGGCTCAGGTAGCCGGAATGAATATCACCCGCTACAGTGATCTGATTGCAGCCCTGCGCGTACGTCACGATTTCTTTGCTTCGGTAGGTTGCAAACTCAGCGATCACGGCATCGAAGAATTTTACGCCGAAGAGTATACTCAGGCTCAAATTGAGGCCATTTTTAATAAAGTATACGGAGGTCAAGAATTGTCTCAGGAAGAAATCCTGCAATTTAAGTCGGCTATGATGGTAGAATTTGCCCTTATGGATGCCGAAAAAGGCTGGACACAGCAATTCCACTACGGAGCCATACGCAACAATAATTCCAGGTTGTTTGCTAAATTAGGTCCCGACACTGGTTTTGATTCTATTGGAGACTTTAATGTAGGTAAAAAGATGTCAAAGTTTTTGAACCGTCTGGACAAAAACAACCAATTGGCTAAAACCATCATTTACAACCTCAACCCCAGAGATAATGACCTGATTGCCACTATGCTCGGCAATTTCCAGGATGGTTCTGTTGCGGGAAAAATTCAATTCGGTTCGGGTTGGTGGTTCCTGGATCAGAAATACGGCATGACTGCCCAGATGAACTCCTTGTCTGTACTTGGCCTTTTGAGCCGGTTTGTAGGAATGCTTACTGATTCCAGAAGTTTCCTCTCATACCCCCGTCACGAATATTTCCGCCGCATTATGTGCAACCTGATAGGTGTTGATGTGGTCAAAGGTGAAATACCTTACAGCGAAATGGACTTCCTGGGTAAAATGGTTGAAGGAGTATCCTACTACAACGCCAAAACATTTTTTAAATTTTAAACGATCTATATAAACGGCTGCAATGAAATTTTTCTTTATTTTGCAGCCGTTTATTTATGACATCAGATCTAATGAGTAAAAGAGTGGTTACTTTCGGGGAAATTATGTTGCGTTTAGCCAGCCCCGATTATTTGCGTTTTAACCAGACGACGAGCCTGAATGCCAGTTTTGGCGGAGGAGAGGCCAACGTAGCGGTATCGCTGGCCAATTACGGGATTAAGGTGGATTTTGTAAGCAGGCTGCCCCAGAACGACATTGCAACTTCCTGCGTTATGAATTTACGCAAACACGGAGTCGGCACCGAACACCTCATCTACGGAGGCGAACGTTTGGGCATATATTTTCTGGAAACCGGAGCCGTAGCCCGTCCCAGCAAGGTCGTTTATGATCGTGCTCATTCTTCTGTTGCCGAAATTAAACCCGGCATGATTAACTGGGAAAAAGTATTACAGGGCGCCGACTGGTTCCATTGGACAGGCATTACTCCGGCCATTTCCGAAGGTGCAGCCCAGGTTTGCCTCGAAGCCATCAAAGCCTGTAACAAAATGGGCATTACAGTCTCCACCGACCTCAATTACCGCAAAAATCTCTGGAAATACGGCAAAAAAGCATCTGAAGTCATGCCGGAATTGGTAGAAGGCTGCGATATTATTTTGGGCAATGAAGAAGATGCCGAAAAGGTATTTGGCATCAAACCCGAAGGTTTCGATGTCGAAGCTACTCAGGGCAAAGTAGATGCTTCCGCCTTTGAATCGGTTTGTACTCAGTTGATGCAGCGTTTTCCCCGGGCAAAAAAAGTAATCATCACCCTGAGAGGTTCCATCAATGCCAATCACAATACCTGGGCCGGAGTGCTGTACGACGGTAAAAAACTCTACAGTTCAAAATCCTACGACATCACCCATATTGTGGACAGGGTCGGCGGTGGCGATTCCTTTATGGGAGGACTCATCTACGGTTTGCTGACTTACACCGGCGATGACCAAAAGGCCTTGGAGTTTGCCGTTGCTGCTTCTTGCCTGAAGCACACTATTTACGGAGATTTCAATATGGTTTCAGTGTCTGAAGTAGAGAAACTGATGGGCGGAGACGCTTCCGGCAGAGTTTCCAGATAAACAAACAATAATTATGGCAAAATTTACTAAACTACAGGTAATCAATACAATTTGCGAAAGCGGTATGATACCTGTCTTCTACCACAAAGACACCGAAGTGGCCAAACAAGTCTTGCTGGCTTGTTACCAGGGGGGTGTTCGTGTTTTTGAATTTACCAACAGGGGAGACTTTGCACAGGAAGTATTCAAGGAATTGGTAAAATATGCCGAAAAAGCCTGCCCGGATATGATAATGGGTGCCGGCTCTGTCATCGATGCCGGTACTGCTTCCTTATATATTCAACTGGGAGCTAATTTTATAGTAGGCCCCCTATTCAATCCCGAAGTGGCAAAAGTATGCAATCGCAGGCTGATTCCTTACGCTCCAGGTTGTGGCTCGGTTTCGGAAATTGGTTACGCCCAGGAAGCCGGTTGCGACATATGCAAAATTTTCCCGGCCGGCAATGTGGGTGGCCCTTCCTTTGTAAAAAATGTGATGGCTCCCATGCCCTGGTCTTTGTTGATGGTGACCGGCGGTGTTGAACCCGAAAAAGACAATCTGACAGCCTGGTTCAAATCCGGGGTTTGTTGTGTCGGCATTGGGTCCAAGCTCTTTCCAAAAGAGGAAATCGCCGCCAACAACTGGTCTTACATCAGCAACAAATGCAATGAGGTTTTAAAACTCATACAATCAATGCGTTAGACATTTATTTATCTCTAAATCTATAAACATGACTCAAATGAAAGAAAAGATGACCAACTATCGCTGGGTAATTTGTGCGATGTTGTTCTTTGCCACAACAATCAACTATCTTGACCGTCAGGTTTTATCTTTAACCTGGAAAGACTTTATCGCACCGGAGTTCCACTGGACCAACGACGATTACGGAACCATAGTCTCTTTATTTTCCTTATTTTATGCCGTATCTATGCTGATTTTCGGCAGGTTAGTGGACTGGATGGATACTAAAAAAGGCTTCCTCTGGGCAATTGGTATTTGGTCGGTAGGAGCCTGTTTGCACGCCTATTGCGGTATAGCCACATCGGGCATTGTTGCCGGAAAATGGCTGGTTGGCTTTGAAGGAGCCAGAGAAACCATCTCCCAGGTGGGAGATGTAGGCATGATTGTAAGCGTAAGTGTCACTCTATTTATTTTTGCCCGGATGGTGCTGGCCTTTGGTGAAGCCGGCAACTTTCCGGCGGCCATCAAGGCAACGGCTGAATATTTTCCCAAAAAAGACAGGGCTTTTTCTACCAGTTTATTCAACACGGGTGCTCAAATAGGCGCTTTGGTTGCTCCCCTAACCATTCCTGTGATTGCCGTCAAATACGGCTGGGAAATGTCTTTCATCATCATCGGTGCTCTGGGTTTCCTCTGGATGGGCTTTTGGGTATTCGTTTATAAAAAACCCGAAAAGAATCCTAAAGTTAATGCTGCAGAATTGGCCTATATCAATCAGGACAACGCTGACGATGATCATAACAAAGACTCCAACGGCAAGGATAAAAAGATTTCTTTCTGGAAATGTTTTACATTCAAACAAACCTGGGCCTTTATTTCGGGAAAATTCCTGACCGATGGCGTATGGTGGTTTTTCCTGTTCTGGACTCCGGCTTATCTGAGCGATGTTTACAATTTATCTTCGGACAACAAGACAGCACAAATGCTTATTTTTATTCTCTACGGTATCACTATGATTTCTATGTTAGGTGGTTATCTGCCAACCTATCTGGTGGACAAGAAAAAAATGGAGCCCTACGCCGGACGTATGAAATCGATGTTGATTTTCGCCTTCTTCCCCCTGTTAGCCCTCTTTGCACAACCACTGGGTGAATATTCTTACTGGTTCCCCATTATTATCATCGGTATTGCAGGAGCAGCTCACCAGGCATGGTCTGCCAACCTATTCTCTACTGTTGGCGATATGTTTCCCAAAAGTACCATTGCCACTATTACAGGTATAGGCGGTATGGCTGGAGGTATCGGTTCTTTCTTTATCAACAAAGGTTCTGGAGTTCTTTTCGATTATACAAGCGGTACAACACTGATAGACAACGAAGTTGTTGTTATGACAAAAGATTTAATGCTAAGTGGAGCTGAATATGTTCGTCAACCCATGGAGTTCATGGGCTTTGAAGGCATCAATTCCGGTTACTTCATTGTATTCTGTTTCTGTGCCGTCGCTTATTTGCTGGGCTGGATCATTATGAAAGCTCTGGTTCCGAAATACAAAAAGATTACTATTTAGTTCAACTTTCTGTCGTTTACTATTCTAAAAAAAAGAGCGTCCAGGTTTACTGAGGCGCTCTTTTTATCTCTGTTAGCTAACAAAAAAATTTATTTCAGCACATAAGGAGGATCGGGTTCGGGAATCGCTGCTTCTATTTTGTGAGGAAATCCCATATTTGTGGCTTTTTCCAGCCCCTTGCCCTGTACATTGTGAATACTTAGTACATCGCCTTCTCTGATGTTTACATTGATATCCCTTAAAACAGCGTTCCGGACATTGGCCAGGCGTATACCCCAATTGGCTTCTCCGCTGATTTGTTCCAAAACCAGGCCTTTCAGTGGCTTATCGGGATGTATCGAAGTTCCCTCAACCAAATCCTTTACATCTTTTACTCGTACGTTTTTGAAAGAAAAGTTCTTTACAGTGGGAATACCATCTAATCCCGGTACAGGCACCTGATCCTGCAAACCGCTACCCATGAGGTTGAAACGCAGGAAACCACCTTGCATGCCCGATACATCAAGGTCTTCGGCACTAATGTCTTCGATGAATGCACCTCTGCCCGGCCTGGATTTTATGTAAATGGCATGAGTACGGGTCTTCTCAAAACGGCAATGCTCTATTCTGACTCCCCGGATGCCTCCGGAAGTTTCACTTCCGATGCCGATACAAGCAAAAATACTGTCCGAGAGCCGACAATTGCGTATATACACATCTTCGGTAGTACGCATCAATACATTGGCTTCCATGCCCCTGCCCGACTTGATGGCGATGCAATCATCACCGGTTTCGATATCACAGCCTTCGATCAACACATGTTTACATGAATCTACGTCTATACCGTCGCCGTTGCCTCCGGTGGATCTGATGATCAAATCTTTGAAATGTATGTTTTCGCAATAAGTGGGATGTATGCACCACATGCTTTTATAAGAAGTAGAAAAATCACTAAACAACAAGTTGTTACAATTAATAGGCTCTATCAAAGCCGGATGCCTCAAGGGATTTTCTTTGTTAGGCCTTCCACCTAAAGCCGGGTGACCGATAATTTTACCTTTGCCCACAATTCCGGTATAGCTGGCATCTACCGCATATATCAGGGCAGTATGCCCTGGTATCCATTTGCCCTCCCAACGCACCTGCATTACAGGATAATCCTCAAAATCGGATGTCCCCCTTAGAATAGCCTCGGGATGCAAACGCAACAAGACGCCAGAACGCAACTGCAGGGCTCCGGTCAGAAAATCACCGGCAGGAATAAAGACTTCTCCTCCACCCAGCACAAAACAACGATCAATAGCCTGCTGAATCAGCTTAGTGTTTATAGTGCTGCCATCCCCCACAGCTCCAAAATCTGTCACATTTAAATTCAGTTTTCCCGGATGTTGAGGATATTGAAAGCCTTGAACTTTGTCTTTGTTCTTCACTTTAATACGAGGAGGCGGAGCTGCCATCAATGAACTCACAGAACCCAGAGAACCCACTAAAGGAATGGCCATAAGACCTATACTCGCTTTTTTTATAAAATCGCGACGGGACAATTGATTTTTCATCATAGATATAGAAAAAGAATAAAGGATAATGAGCTGCTAAAGTAACAAATTCGACTGAAAATCGGTCTTTGGCTTTGGATAAAAAATTACTTGAGCTGCTAAATGAACTTTGAATATACTTTATTGAACTAAATTTAGGCGCTGTTTATTGGCAAAATATCATTATTTTGCACATTATTGATATAATGTACCTGAGTCCAGACATACCCATGATAATACCAAAGCTTAACAAGCTCGTACTAATTATCGTTCTTAGCCTTTTCCTGCCCCTGCTGCTGACAGCACAGGAACAGCTTAGCAATTTGCCCACTTTATATATTACCACAGATTCGATCAATTCCAACGGAGTTAAAGTCCCCATTCAAAAAGAGGTTTACTTTTCGGGCTCTCTTCGCGTTGTTGCCGATAGTTTTACTCCAGGTCACTACGACAGTACCATGCAGATCAGGGGACGAGGCAATTCCACCTGGAACCTGGCAAAAAAACCCTATCGCATGAAACTGGACGAGAAATTCAAGCTGTTGGGCATGACAGCCAAAGAAAACGACTGGGTGCTTTTGGCCAACCATGCCGATAAAACTTTGGCACGCAACGCTCTGGCCTTCGAGATTAGCAAAGCCTGCAGTATTCATTACACACCCGATTATCGTTTTGTTGACGTAGTCCTCAATGGTAATTATATTGGTAATTATATGCTTACCGATCAGATAGAACGAGATAAAGACCGGGTGAATACTGAAAAAATGGATACTTCCAGCATTGATCCAAACCTGACAGGAGGCTATCTGCTCGAAATTGACGGTTTTGGGATTACCGGCTCTTACGATCCGAAAAAAGGCGAATTATTTCCAGAGGCTTTCTCCAGCAACATTGGCAACAAAGTGAGCATAAAATACCCGGATAACGATGAAATAACAGCTGCTCAGCGCCAATACATCATTCAACATTACAACGCTTTTGAACAAAGTATTTTAAACTACAATAACAGCCAGGCAGCCTACGAGAATATATGCCGCTACCTGGACACCACTGCTTTTGTAAACTGGTACATTGCCAATGAATTGACAGCCAATCCCGACGGGATCTGGAGCATTTACATAAAAAAACATCGCGACGACGATCGTTTTTACTTTGGACCACTCTGGGACAACGATATTTCATTTGGCAACTGCAATCGCATTTATTCCTTATCGAACGACGGACGTTCCGAATCCATCATGTTGAAGTGTTTCAGTAACAACCGGGTAAAAGAGCTTATCAACAAAGTACTGACTATTCCTCCCATCCGAAAAATGATCGCCGAACGCTGGAAAGTCATTTATCAGACTGGATTGCTCAAAGAAGATTTGATACACCTTCTCTATAATATGGAAGAAGAACTCGATGCCTCGCAAAAGCTGAATTATCAGAAATGGAGTACAGCCCTCTCCTCACGTATTTACAACGAAATTTATTACGGAGCCAGCATAAGCTTTGCCATGCAGTTTGAATATCTGCGTAATTATCTCAGTGATCGCATCGATTTTCTGGACGGCTTTTTTACTGCCATGGGCAACGACGACACCATAGATCCCGAAGATCCTCCTCTTCCTCCGGTGGATACTATGGAGTATTTTAGTCCTGAGCCTTATGTCTGGTATCATTTGCAATGTCAGCTCAATAACAAATACCTGATTTGCGAAGAAGTGGCCGGGGGCTATCAGCTTGGATATACTTACAATCCCGAAACCGCCGGCGATTGGGCAAAATTCGAAATCAGCTGCAGCAAAGACAAACAAAACCGCAGTATTTACCATATCCGCAACAAAGCCAGCAAAGCCTATGTTTATATCAGTGCCGCCCAGGCTAAAATTCCGCTGGATCCGATACAAAAAACGGCCTTTACACTCTATCCCAGTCCCAACGAAGATGAGCACTATGGATTTATGGTGCTTTCAGACAAC
>JAQUTN010000139.1 GCA_028694375.1 Bacteroidales bacterium | reverse complement strand
CAAAAATCATCATAAAGCTTATGATAAGACCCGGTATAATAATGGGAATCAGTTCGTGTGGATTCACCAACAAACCTAGAGTTAAGAACATGATGAGCTGAAAAAGCCAGGCCAGTCCGTCAAAAAACTTGAGCGAGGTTCGCTTGTGTACAAATTTGGAATTACCTATAACCAGCCCTCCGATGTAAACCGCCAAAAAGCCGTTGCCCTCTATAAAATAACTTGCCGAAAAGATAAAGATGCAAAAGGTCAGCACCAGAATGGGATACAAGGAATCGTTGTCGATCTTGATGTGATTGATGATAAAGACCGCCAGCTTGCCCAGCAAAAAACCTACTGCAGCGCCTATGCCCAGTTGAAGCAACAAAGTGCCCCCCACCAGCCAGTAATCGGGGGCAGCTCCCATGCGAATAATTTCGATAAGCGAAATCACCAGCACATAAGCCATGGGGTCGTTGCTGCCGCTTTCGAGCTCCAGCGTGGGACGAAGGTTGTTTTTGAGGCTCAGCCCTTTGGAGCGCAAAATGGAAAACACCGAAGCCGAATCGGTCGAGGCCATGGTCGAGGCCAGCAACAAAGAAATAATAAAACCGATGCCCGCCGACTTCATAGTCATGCCCAGCACCCACCAGATGAGCACTCCGGTAATAATGGCGGTCAAAAAGACGCCCAGGGTAGCCAGCAAAATTCCTTGGGCCATGACCGGCCTGATTTTGGCGATGTTGGTATCGAGCCCGCCCGAAAACAAAATGATGCAAAGGGCAATAGTACCAATATGCTTGGCAATAACCATATTTTCGAACTGTATGCCCAGGCCGTCGCTGCCCGAAAACATACCCACCAGCAAAAAAAGGAGCAGCGCCGGCACCCCGAAACGCGAACTGGCCTTTCCCGCCAAAATACTCAGGAAAAACAAAATCGCCAAAACAAAAAGTACGGCCTCGAGTTGAATGTTCATGCTTATGATCTTGAATAGAATTGGGCACTAAATTACATTTTTAGCCTGAGATAGTAAAGAAAGATGGCCGACAAACACAAATTGTTCGAAAAAAATCGTCTTTATTGTTTTTTTTATTATGTTTGTGAACTGAATACAGGAATAATTCCGATACACAGTTGTCAAATTTTGAAATGAGCTTTATTTTAAAAATATATCAGGATAAGCGGACAGTGTTCAGATTGTCGGATATTGCCATGCTTTTCCCCGGCGAAAAACACCACTACCTGAGTGACCGTCTGGGTTATTACGTAAAAACAAAGAGGCTTGTTAATCTTCGAAAAGGCATTTATGTCAAACCGGCTTTCAATCCTTTGGAATTGGCCAACAGATTATACACCCCCTCGTATATTTCGCTGGAATTTGTTTTGCAAAAAGCGGGCATCATTTTTCAATACGATTCGGGCATTACCTGCGTAAGCTATCTCTCACGTAAACTGGAGATAGATGATTACAGCTTGGTTTATCGCAGAATCAAAGAAGAAATCATCATGGATAATACAGGAATCTTCCAAAGTCCGGACAATATAAACATGGCGAGTCCCGAAAGAGCCTTCCTCGATTTACTCTATCTAAATAAGGATTTTTACTTCGACAATACGCAATCGCTCGACAAACAACTAATAGACAGCATCCTACCCTGCTTTCGATCTGCAACATTGGAAAAAAAAGTCGGAAATATTTTTAAAAATGCTTGATATCAACAAACACAAACTATATCTGTTTCAGATTCTCAAGGAAATCTACGAAAACAAAGAACTGGGCGGGGCACTTGGATTCAAGGGTGGTACGGCTTTGATGTTTTTTTTCGGCCTGCCCCGATTCTCGGTTGATCTTGACTTTAACCTACTGTGCCCCGAAAAAGAAGATATTGTTTATGAAAAGCTTAGGAACATCTTGATAAATCACGGAACAATACACGATGAAGCCAAAAAATTCTTTGGGATTATTTGCGTACTGGATTATGGAAAAGGAGAGCGCAAACTGAAAGTGGAAATATCAAATCGGAATTTTAGCGACAAGTATGAGATAAAAAACCTCTTGGGTATCAACGTACAGGTAATGACCGCTCCGGATATGTTTGCCCATAAACTTTGTGCCATACTCGATCGCAACACCATAACGAATAGAGATATATTCGACTGTTGGTGGTTTATGAACAACAAAACAGCATTAAACAAAACTATAGTTGAAACACGCATGCAGATGCCGTTGGCAGATTATTTGCAAGAATGTATCAACATCCTCGAAAAAATGAGTGACAAAGGAATACTCAACGGCTTGGGCGAGCTTATGTCTGAGGATCTGAAAAAAGTGGTACGAACCAAACTACGCACCGAAACCATCAGCTTTCTGAAATTCTACAAAGAATATCCGATTTTGCTCTAACAATCTTTTTTTTGCCCTTTCAAGCCTCCGGCGACCGTAGTGAAAGCCCGGCCCCGAAGCCGACATATAGACCCGGTGCCCGAAGAGCGCAGAGCTTTTCAAAAGTCTGAACGGCTGGTAGCACTGTTGAAGATTATTTGAGTTGTCCCAGCCCCTGGCGGACCACCGCCGGCTCCTCACCGGTGCAATCAACCACCGTCGACTGAACAATGCCTCCGGGTCCTCCGTCGATGACCAAATCGACCAGATGCCCGAAACGTTCATCGATCAATTCCGGATCGGTAGTGTATTCTACCTGATTGTCGGTTTGCATCAAGCTGGTAGTCATCAAGGGATTGCCCAGTTCCTCGACTATGGCCTGTACTATGGCGTTGTCGGGGATACGAATACCCACAGTCTTGCGTTGCTTGAACAATTTAGGCAGGGCACTGCTCCCGTTCAGAATAAAGGTAAATGGGCCGGGCAGGTTCTTCTTCATCAGTTTGAAGGTTGGATTGTCTACCTTGGCAAATTCGCTGATATGGCTCAGATCCTGACAAATAAAGGACAAATTGGCTTTGCCTATGCATTTGTCCTTGAGCCGGCAGATTTTTTCGACCGCCCGTGCATGAAAAATGTCGCAACCGATGGCATAGACCGTGTCGGTGGGATAAATGATTAATCCGCCTTCGCGCAAAGCATTGGCGATTTTCTGCACAACCCTCGGATTGGGATTGTCCTCATAAAGCCGAATCAACATTACTCTGAAATTTGTCGCTAATGTACAAAAAAAACGGGTATCCTGCAGTGCTGCAAAAAAACACTGGTTTAAACCTCATAAAAAGCTGTTTTATTAAAACCAGCGAGTATAACAAAAGTCCATGCGATGGGGCATTTCGGGATGTTTGGGGAACATTCTGAAGGAATAGCTGAAGGTGCCTGTTTTTTTGAAACGATAGTTGGTTTCAAAACGCAGTTGGCCTTTATCGTCGGTACTTTTCAGCTCCAGTTCGGCGGAATAATTCTGCGAACTGCCGTCGATGTCGGTATGCAAAATCACCAATTCCACGCCGAGGCTGTCTTTGAGGCCGGCCGGATCGATGCTCACGCCTATGGTATATTCGCTGCCCACTTTGGGTTGATGCAATACGCCTTCGGGGATGTCCACCTGCAGCACCCTGATCTCTTCCCATTTAGCGGCCACTTCTTGTTTCCACAGACTGATTTCGCGGGTCTTGGCATAGTCGTTGCTGCTAAGCAGCGCGGAACGTTTAACCAGTTTGCTGTAGAAACGCTCTATGTAATCGTCGAGCATACGTTTGGTAGTGAAATGCGGAGCAATTTGTGCAATGGAATTCTTGATGTATTGTACCCACTCGGGCGAGTAGCCCTTGCTGTTTTTGGCAAAAAACAAAGGAATGATGTCGTTCTCGAGCATGGAATAGATGGTAGCGGCATCGAGCTGATCCTGGTATTCCTGATTTTCGTAAGTGCGTTTATCGGACAAAGCCCAGCCGGCTTTTTCTACATAACCTTCGAGCCACCAGCCGTCGAGCACCGAAAAATTGAGTACTCCGTTCATTTCGGCTTTTTGGCCCGAAGTTCCGGAGGCTTCCAGGGGACGGGTCGGGGTATTGAGCCAGATATCCACTCCCGAAATCATTCGCCTGGCTAAGGCCATGTCGTAGTTTTCGAGGAAGATGATCTTGCCCTGAAATTCGGGCATGCGCGAAATTTCCACAATGCGCTTGATGAGTCCCTGTCCGCCTCCGTCGGCCGGATGAGCCTTGCCTGTAAAAACAAATTGAACGGGATAAAGGGGATTGTTCACTATGCGCGACAGACGTTCCAGATCGGTAAAGAGCAGATGGGCACGTTTGTAGGTGGCAAAACGGCGGCCAAAACCTATCATCAGGGCATTGGGATTGATTTTTTCCAAAATGGCCATAATGCGCGAGGGATCGCCCTGGTTTTTGAACCAGCTGTTTTTGTATTTGTCGCGAATGTAGGCTATCAATTTGAGCTTGAGTTGCTGACGGGTTTTCCAGATTTCTTCGTCGCTGACCTGATAGATCTTTTTCCAGAGTTCGGCGTTGGATTGATCGCCCATCCATTCGGGCCCGAAAGTTTTTTCGTAGAGGCTGCGCCATTCGCTGGCTGTCCATGAAGGCATGTGAACACCGTTGGTGACGTAGCCCACGTGAAGTTCGTTGGGGAAATAACCTTTCCAGATATTGCTGAACATTTTTTGCGACACCCGGCCGTGGAGCATACTCACGCCGTTGACTTCCTGGCAGCAGTTGCAGGCAAAAACACTCATACTGAACTTTTCGTTGTTGTCGCCCCTATTCTCGCGGCCCATATCCATGAATTCGGCCCAGCTGATGCCCAGCTTTTGCGGGAAGCTGCTCAGGTATTTAAACATGAGGCCCTCGTCAAATTTATCGTGGCCGGCAGGAACCGGAGTATGTACCGTATAGAGCGAAGAAGCGCGCACCACTTCGAGGGCTTCGCCAAAGTTGAGCCCATCCTTAGCAATCAGGTCAACCATACGTTGAGCGTTGATCAGGGCAGCGTGGCCT
>JAQUTN010000138.1 GCA_028694375.1 Bacteroidales bacterium | reverse complement strand
GGCTGGTAATCAAAAGACTGAGGCGGCTTGACTGCATTCTTACATCCGGCAGTCAGCAACAGTAAAACGAAAAGGGGGAAAAGATGTTTTTTCATAATTAAAAGTATTTAAATCTTCGCTCGATTATCCACTTCTCTATTAAACTTACATCATACTATTTCTCAAGGCAACAACACTTTACCTGTATAGCATTTGCCGGCATAAATTTTATACAAGTACATACCCGGAGGCAGTGGCAACCTGAAGGTGTTTTCTTCGTTCAAAATGTACGAACCGATCTTTATTCCCTGAACAGAATACAATTCAAGCAGACGGGATCCCGAGGGAGGCTCTACGATGAGTTCTCCGGTGGAACTGTAGAAATTTAGCGGTAATTGTTCCAAGGCTTTAATTTCTAAAATTGATTCACCATGTACAATATTTAGGCCTGCCTCAACATATCCAAAGAAACCACTCTCATAAAACAAATTGGCCATTTCAAGCGCATCACCGGCCGATTCCTTTGTACATTTAAGGGCATAAAAGTCGTAAAGAAAGTATCCTAAATAGTCAACCCGGTTAGCAAGCGCCATAGAATCCAACAAATGGAGATCCATTGAATCAGCGTCCAGTATTTCCACATAAAACATTTCACTAACCAATAGTTCCCGACCTTTTGAATCAAGATAACGGTTTTTTGATACATACGATATTTCGGGATACACTGCAAGATCAGAGTCAATTAACAAACTGTCTTCAAGAAGGGCATAATTGTATTCCTGAATACCTCTGTCGTAATTATTCCCATAGTAAGTACGACCGGAAAAAATGATTTGTATACCAGGAATTCCCAACAGGTTTTTCAGGTCGGTTGTGTCCATCTCAAAATCATACGTAACAAACTGCACAGAAGCAGGCAATAAAGTCAGCTCCTTTTTTTGATGATTTTCCCAATAGTAGTAATCCTGAGCATACATCCCTATGCATGATAACAATATAGATATAAGAAGCATGTGAGTTTTCATGGCTATACCCCCCTCTTTTGTTAACCGAACAAATATAATAATCTATTTTTTAATAAAATAATATTTTGAAAATCTCAAAAGCTATACCCCAAACTAATACCTCCCATCGGCACAGGAATGATGCTTGCAAAACCTGGAGTGAAGCTGATTCTGAAAAGCAGACCTTTTTTTAATGGCTGAAATCGGTAACCAAGGCGTAAGGCATAAATATTTCCTACCAAACCAAAAGCTTTATCTTTAAAGGCCAAAGGCATACCGTATCCGAGCTCAAAAAGATGCCTGGATTTCCCAAATAAAAAATTCAGTTGCACAGGCATAAACAACTGAGCATTCTTAATGCTTACCGTTCCTCCTACATAAGACAGGTGTGAAGTAGCAAAGCCAATACCCGGAGCGAATTTTACTTTTCCGCTCAAAGGCAAAATGCGTTCATAATTCAACGAAAATTCCGACCAACCGGTACCGCCCAATTCATAATAAACAGAGTTCCTTGGAAAATAGCTTTGTTTTGCATGAATATGACCGGCTATACAAAAAAAAAGAAGGATGGTTTTAAGAAAAATATGGTTTTGTTCCATTACATTAAATGATTTAAATTACAAGGGTGGTTTTAGATGTTTATTGTTTATATAACTCTTTCTTTACAGCATTATATACAAAATTCATAGTAGCATCCTCTATCGTGTTCCTGGCTAGTTTGAATGAGCTCAAACCAAGCATTTTCAATTCTCCGCTAGGTTGTAATCCTCCCTGAATTCTGAGTTGACCCAAATCAGTATCAAAAGAATCGTCGTAGTTTATGTTGTAATCGCAATGGTATTTTTTAAACAAAGGCAACCATAAAGCCTTGAACTTCATGTCGGAAATATCAATAATCAGGGCATTGTCGGCCTGAGTGTCGCCCACTCTTTTTGATTTGTACACGACGACTACAGGTATCGCTTGCTTATCTGTTGGATTAACAGAATCAGCCTGTTCGTCAAACGGGAAAAACCCCACATCACTCCAACTACCTGAAATACTGTGAGTCATATTGGATTTGTACAAACTGATGGTACCGTAAGAAGATAAGAGAAAAATCAAAGCCAGCAGGCTTAATACAACGATAATTGCGTTCTTTTTGCTTTTCATGATTGCTAAAATAATTACTATTAATTCAATTCTTTTTCGATATATTTTCGTTCAAAGGTAATTTATTTAATCAAGAAAATTATCTACTCCTATTAATTTCGCTTTTATTATTTAGAAACCGACAAAAACAGCTAAACATCAAACAAACTAAATCAGATAAAATACAAGTGTCCTAGTCTTGTTCAAATAATTCTTGTAATTTTAGGCTTTCAAAAAAAAGTCTAAATTTTAAACTAAAAAAAGACTTCGTCTTGCCTTTGACTATCTATGCCAAATCTATCCATCATAACCGTAAATTACAATGGACTTGAGTTCACTTTGGAGTTGTTGTCCAGCATTAAAAAACACCTGGCCAACTATCGGTATGAATGTTTGGTGCTCGATAACGGATCAAGAGAAAACGAAGCCATCTCCCTTCAAAAAGCATTTCCCGAATACAGCATCTTCCGAAGCGAACGCAATCTCGGTTTTGCCGGCGGTAACAATTTATGCCTGACACGTGCACGGGGGCGCTATTTGTACTTTCTCAACAACGACACTTTGCTCAGCGACAATACAGCAATAAAACTGATTGATTACATGGACAGGCATCCCGAAATTGGGGCATGCTCACCCAAAATATTGTTTTACCAACCGGAGGGAGTTCTTCAATTTTCAGGTATCACAGCCATGTCGCGCGTCACATTACGCAACAAAGGTCTGGGCTACTTAAAAGCAGACCTGGGACAGTTCGACAATCCGCAACCCACTCATTACCTTCACGGTGCTGCTATGATGGTAAGCAAAACAGCTCTGGCGAAAGTAGGTCCTTTGCCCGAAGAATATTTCTTGTATTACGAAGAAACCGACTGGAGCGAAGCATTTAAACGTCATGGCTTTGAATTGTGGTATCTGCCACTGAGCACAGTCATTCACAAGGAAGGACAAAGCACAGGCTCCAACAGTCCGCTCAAACAATACTACCTGACCAGAAACCGCTTGTTGTTTGCCAGGCGCAATAGAAATAAAAAAGATTTTTGGATTTTCGCTCTCTATTTTTTGCTCATTGCCTCTGTTCGCGATCTTATCCTTTTCCTGCTTAAGGGCAAAGGCCTGCATGCCAAAGCCTTGATCGAAGCTTGTAGAGATTTTTTCTTAAAACGCTATGGGCCAAGGAATAGTCATTAAAGCGCAGAACAGAGAAATCGGATGACTCTTTTGATTTAGCTGGAGCGGAAAACGGGACTCGAACCCGCGACCCTCAGCTTGGGAAGCTGATGCTCTACCAACTGAGCTATTTCCGCGTTCTGAAAAACTTTGCGAATGTACAAGAAAAAATCAGTAGGCGCAACAAAAAAAAACGACTGCCTCCAATATTATTTGTCTGTATAAACTCCCTCGAATGAACTACTTTCAAACTCCAGTTCAATAACATGGGAACTGTAAGCGCCAAAAAGACCTATTCCATTCCGGACATTAGTGAAAATTTGTATGGGTTCGGCAAAAAACTCCATCGTATTTTGATATTCCGACAAAGTCTTGAGATACAAATAATAAGATGGAGATAGATTCTGAAGTTGAATCTGGAAACTACCACTCGAGCCGAGAAACCCGCGCTGATAGTCGTAATAAGAATTGGTGCCAAAACTCAATTTCATATCTACCTCTTTACCATTAAAAAGTTCATCGGAATAGATATGGTAATCATTCTGATTTTCAGTGAGGCTAAACAAATCTCCCATTTCGGCCGTATAAAAATTATCGATGTTGAAATTATAAAACTCATAGTATTCATCGCCTTCGCCATAGGATTGCTTTACCAGCACCCGATAATAATCGGCCGAGGCGAGCGGATCCCGAAAGCTCAGTATAATGCTCACCTGATAATTGGTATACACACCCAGCGTGTCAATGATGTAATCCTGGGCTTCTTCATCGTAAGTATACGCAAGAGCATATTGTTCCCCTACGTTGGTTAT
Organism: Bacteroidales bacterium; assembly: GCA_028694375.1. Lineage (GTDB taxonomy): Bacteria > Bacteroidota > Bacteroidia > Bacteroidales > UBA1402 > UBA1402. The sequence goes on along the minus strand of JAQUTN010000138.1, from coordinate 861 downwards.
GGAAGTGTCCACCCCGATCAGTTCAGCCTTCACAGGCAGCAGGGTTTCAGCCACGATGGGTTCAAAACCGGCAGCTTCGGCTTCGAGGCTCAAAACATCTCCTTGTTGAGGACGGTACGAACTGAAATAATAGCCATTTTGCTGAGATTGCAAATCCTCTTTGTATGTACCGTCCACATATAAACGAAGGTTGGCATCCTTTACTGTAGCAAAAGAATCGGCCTCTTCCAGAAAGAACTTACTTGCCGTCAGCCTGAACACCAGCAGGGAATCGGGCCGGGCAAAACCATTCAGCACCAGCAGCGGCTCGGTGATGTCGCCTTTGAACTCAATATCTTTTTCGCAAGCCGCAAAGAGCAAAAAAACAGTTAGATATACTATCACTTTTTTCATAGGGCTGAATCAAAAAGAGTATGAATAGCTGATGGATGGAATAATGGGGAAAATGGAGACCTGTTTGAGTGCTCTTTTTTCTTCGTATTGTTGTGTAACCGGATTGAATTTTATTGATGACGATGGATACACAAAAAAAGGATTGTTACGATTGTAGGCATTGTAGGCACTGATGTTCCAGGTGCGGGTGCCGTGTTTAAGTTTTTTGCGGAAATTCACCCCGATATCCAGCCGCTGATAAGATTCGAAGCGGTAATTGTTGCGCGATTCAATGTATTCAAGATTGGGAAAATAAGACTGATAACTGTCGGGCACCTGGCTCCCTTCGTAATTTTGCAAAGCCAGGGTGGCGCAATTGCCGCTGCTGTATATCCAGGTAGCTGCGAAATCTATACGATCGTTCAGCTTATAGGCTGCCGTAATGCTCAGGTCGTGGCGGCGGTCGTATTTGGCCGGAAACACTTTCCC
>JAQUTN010000137.1 GCA_028694375.1 Bacteroidales bacterium | reverse complement strand
CTTCTTTTTCTCCGACTTCTCTTTTGCGGATTCTTTTGTAGAAGTCTGTCAGAATCACTGTAGAGGAACTGTTCAGACTGGTGGAAACCGTGCTCATACCGGCAGCCAGAATACTGGCTATAAGCAGACCGCTAACTCCCGTGGGCAGAGCCTGTACAATGTAATAGGGAAAAACCTGATCTCCGCTAATATCTGCCGGAAGAACACCCTTGGTTTTGTAATATACAAATAAAGCGGTACCAATATACACAAACAACAAGGATACAGGGATGTAAAGCAATCCACCAAACAGCGTAGATCTTTTGGCGCTGCGATCGTCCCTGGCCGTCATGTAGCGTTGAATATAATTCTGGTCTATTCCGTAATTTTGCAGGTTGATAAACAAACCATACACCAACAAGACCCAGAATGTAGGTTCCTTGAGGCTGCTGCCCAGGCTGCCCATACTGAATTTATCGTATTGTGAACCTACCTCGATCAAACCCGAAAAACCACCGGGAATATTTACCGTTAATAATACGGCACAAACCAAAGCACCAATTATCAAAAGTATACCCTGAATAGCATCGGTCCATATTACTGCCGATATACCACCCAGGGCAGAAAAAATTAAGACGGAAATACCTGTCACTATTATAAGGACGGGCACACTCCAGCCCAACATAAAGTTTAGCGGCAAAGCCAGTAAAAACAAAATTGATCCCATCCTGGCCAATTGCGTTAATAAATAACATACAGCCACATAGGCCCTGGCCCAATAGCCAAATCTTACTTCAAGGTAATGATAGGCCGAGGCGCTGTTCATACTGCGATAAAGCGGGACAAACAGTTTGGCAGCCAGCCAGGTAGCTATGGGTATGGATAAACTGAAGACAAAGGGATTCCAGTTGTTGGTAAAAGCTTCTCCTGGATAGCCCAGGAAACTGATGCTGCTTACAAAGGTGGCAAAAATGGACATCCCAACCACCCAGGACGGTAAGTTACCACCTGCAACGGTAAACTGACCTGTAGATTGTTTCTTTTTGTTACGGAAATAAAAAGAAGATCCAAATAAGACTATGCCCACCAAAAAGGCAATAAAAACAATGTAATCTAGTATGGTAATATCTGTATTCATGATACTATCTAAGTGGATTATCAGGGATGGACCACCGTATAACCCAAGGTTTCCAAAATTTGTTGCACTCGCTTTCTTTCGGGTGCATTAAAGCGTTGAAAAGGCAGAGCCATGTAATCGCTGCAAAGGCCCAGCAGGGAACAGGCACATTTGACTCCCTTTAAATAACTGGAGCCGTACTTGCCAATTTTGTATATGCTGTTGCTTATGTACATTATTTGCTGCTGTAATGCCAGGACAGTATCCAAATCACGCGATTTTGCGGCCTTATACATAGTTACATAGAGCGAGGGGAACATATTGGCTCCACCATTAACTCCGCCGTCGGCACCCAAAAGAACTGCTTCGGCTGTCAATTCTTCGGGACCTACCAGAAGGGAAAAATCCGGCTTATCTTTCATGACCTGTATCAGGGAATGAAAATAGACCATATCGGCAGAACTGTCCTTAAGACCAATAACATTGGGGTGTTCTGCTATGGCTTTGAGCGTGACGGGCTCTATTTTGACTTTAACATGCGAAGGCATATTGTACAAAAACAAAGGCAGAGGCAATACATCGGCCAATCCCTGATAAAAATCGATCAACTCCTGTTGAGCCGGAGCGTAATAATAGGGCGGAGCCGACACCACGGCTGTGGCTCCTTCGGCAAAAGCTTTTTCGGCCAAATGCAAACTTTCTACCAGAGAGGTATCTGAAATACCTACCAACACCGGAACCCGTTTTCCCACCTGACGGCAGACCCGTTCAATAAGTTCGTGACGAAGTTCATAACTCAGGCTTTGAGCCTCGCCGGTGGTTCCTAAAATAAACAAGCCCTGAACTCCGCCCGATAAAATATGTTCGACTAATTTTTCCAGGCCTGGAATATCCAGGCTGTTCATATCTCTGAGAGGAGTAATCATGGGGGGTATAATACCCTGAAGATGGATGTTTCCCATAGTTATACTTTGTTATTATTGTATTAAATGCTTAATGCTCTCCCGCCCTATTCTTACTATATAAAGTTGGGAGTGCTGTAGCCCTTCCAGCTTGTTCAAACCGGGCTGCAGACTGTGTTGGCCTATTTTTTGCCCAAACAGGTTGAAAACTTCCAATTCAATTGCCTGCTCAACCTGGACGTAGACTACGGCATCTTTGGAAAAGACTCTTACTGGCGATTTAGCTGTTGGACGACAAAGGCCGTCAATAATGCCCGTGTAACACTGTATGGCTCCCACGTAGCTGCCTTCTACTCCCGCAGTAAACAGTGGAGACTCTGCCGAAATCAACAGAGAATCTTCGTTTTGAAATACCGCATCCAAATAGAGGGTAGACATATACAAATTGTTGTATTCAGCTTTTATATTACCCGACGATACTTCCAGATTGACATTGTCGTATTTTTGAGCTACCACGTCCTGGGGATAAAAGAAATTATTCAACACTTCCAATGCAACTTGCTGAGTACTGTCGGCCGTAAACAAAGCCAGGTTGCTGATGGAGTAGTGCGTTTGACTCCAACGCTTGTAAAACAGGTTATTGTTAATGCAGATTTGAACGTCACAGCCTTTGGGATTTTTGTCAAAACCCAGAAATTGCCTCTGAGAAGTGCCGTTCCCCCCCAATTTGTAGAAAGTATTGTGTTCTATACTAATACTCATAAAAGAATCCGTAGAAGTAGAACCTTCGCGGCTGATGTTGAACAATTGGCTGCCGTGAAAATTCTTTACAATATTGTTGCGGAACACAAAATGATCCAACTGATAATCGCTGCGGCTGTCAAATTGCATAAAATGATAACCCTGATTGCCCGAGGCTCTCTCCCAGCCCATGTTGTCAAAGGTACAATTTTCAATCTGAATTTTTCCTATCAGGGCAGATTTACAGCCATTCGTTCTAATAATTGGCTGATAATCAAGATTTCGAAAGCTGCAATTCCGAAGAATAAAGGCAGAGCTGATGGTATCGGCCCGATTGATATAAAACGGTGCATAAGCATCGGAATTGTACCCTGTAATACTCTTGTCTCCTCCATCCCAGGTGAGGCCTTCGATCAATAAAGTATCGACTTTCATCCCCATGGACGAAGACAAACGTCCAAACAAGACGGGATTTTGTCCGGGAGCAGCTTTAATAGTGATGCTTCCTTCTGTGCGGGGATATTCCTTACCGCTGTTTCCAATTAGATATCTGCCTCCCGGATCGGTACAATCACCCAGCTCAATAATATCGCCACCCAGGGCAATGGCCAGGGCTTTTTCGAGTTCTTTGGCCGAATGTACCCTGAGAGTACCCGCCTGAATACGTTCCACATAACATTGTTCCGGGCCTACGCAGTCGTAGTCTGTGCCGGCCATATAGAGTGGAGACGCTTTTGAAATGTTCAATAAGGATTCATCCACAAACACATCGTCTCCCTGAGCGTAATCAGAGCTCAACAGTTGATTATATACCACCTGAACTATTCCTGCTGCCTGCAAATTGATGGTGTCGCCTTCGCTGCGCATCAGGTCATCGGGACAGAAATAATTATTCAGGACCTCCACATTCCACAGCTGTTGTTCGGTCAATGTCGCGGGAAATACCATTTTTTGGGGTAAAAACGTCGGCTTCCCGAGACTTTGGTAAAACAAATTATCGTTCACTTTTATAACTGCGTTTTGCCCTCCCAAATCCCGGTCATATTCCAGGAAAACAGAGTTGGCATCAGCAGCACCTGTAAAATTGTAAAACAAATTATTCTCAATGGTCACAGCAAAATTGGGCTGAAGTGCCGAGGTGCCGGTTCTGGATAAACTGAATAATTTGTTTCCTCCGAAATTTCTGACAATATTGTGACGAAAACTTAGGCGGTCGCATTCAAAGTAATCCTTGTCCGATACGTAAATTAAACCACCGCTAAGACTTCTTTCCGACATGGGCTGGTCTGCTATCGTACAATACTCCACAGCAAGCTCGGGAATCAGGGCCGGGCCGACCGGATCTACATAAACAAGGTATTGGGCAGGCAGTCTTTTGAATTGGCAATTGGTTATTTGCATTATTTCCGTGATGGAATCGGCACTGCTAAGATAAAAGGGCGAATATTCCACTGCATCAAACTCCGTTTGAGTAGAATCAAAAACCTCAAACCCTAGCCCGTCTACAAGGAATTTACGAACCTTCATACCATTAATTGAGCTAAGCGATCCAACGAGTATAGGTTGCTGTCCGTCTGCCGCTTTGAGGTATAAATCCTTGAAAGTTTGAGGAAAAATCAGCCCCTTATTGCCTAAAAGATATACTCCACCTTCGTCTTCGCAATCGAGAAGTTCGATTACAATTTCATCCAGCTTCATAGCTCCGTAATCGTAGGACAAGGCAGCTTTCAATTCATTCAATGTACTTACTCTTGCCCCCTGGGCCGTCATTTCAAAATCAGGTAAAGCAAAAAAGGTTTTAGTACCTAAATAATCTACTGCATTAAAAACCAACTGAAGAGCATCCTGGCTTAAATATTGGTATTGTTCTGATGAAAGTCCGATCAAGAGATATTTGGCCTCGGGTTGGCTGTTGATTTCCTGAATAGAAGTCAATCCGGGAAATTCCAATGGAGAAGCTATCATCTGACTTTCAGGACCCACATAGCTTTCTGTAAGCAAGGCCTGTATGCCTGCCTCTGTTCCGACCAGGCTGTCAAACAAGGTAATACAATTATTTGTATCGGGGCTCAGCCCGCTAAAAAGGGGATGATAACGAAAAGCCTGGTTTATTTTGAGTGTTTTACTTATTTCGTTTGCCTGTGAGGCATCCTGCGTAGTTGACCAATTCCAGCCTTGTCCGAAGCCGTAATTATGAGCTTTGAGATTCAACAAAGGCTTGTTGCCAAGCAGGTATCTGGCCAATAAAGAAATTTGA
>JAQUTN010000016.1 GCA_028694375.1 Bacteroidales bacterium | reverse complement strand
ACCCGGGTCGCCACCCACCACGATATCCACACCCGCCAACTGGCCTTGCAGGGCTTCGGTGATATCGGAGATAGGCGTACTCTGCACGATGTCCGACATTTCGATTTTTTGCGTCGAAGAAGTCTGCTCCGTGAACGAAACACCCATTTCGTCTCTGTCTACTCTCCTGCCCGTCACTTGTACTTCGTCCAAACTTTTGCTGTCGGCTTCCATACGCACATTCAAAACCTTTTGTCCCGTATAGTCGATCGTTTGGGTTATCAGGCCGATGTAGGAGAATCGAATGCGCGGTTCTTTTTCATAAGCAGGAACAACGATGCTGTATTGTCCGTCGATATTGGTAATGGCACCTGTTATATAACGGTTATTGGAACTGACCACCACGACATTCGCATTATAGACAGGCTCTACTTTGCCGTCGTACAATTCGGTGACCGTACCTGTCACCACCGTATTTTGAGCTTGTAACTGCGGCCAGGCCAATAGAGCGACCAACACTATCAAAAATATCTTTATTTGTTTCATAATGGCCAATTTATAACAAGATGTCGTTGATTAAATGGAAAGCACCGTCGCTGTACGAGAAGGGCAAGGAATGGAATTTTTCGGTATTGTACAAAGACACTTCCGCTCCTTTTATGCCATCTTTGTCGGTCAGACTAACGCTGAGCGTTGTACCCGTATCGGTGATATTGAGTTTGTAAGCTCCCGATGTATCGAAACTGCCTTTCATGCCGCTGCCCGGATATGGATAAACGTTGAAAGGAGTCAAATCGCTGATGATAAAATAACTGCGAAGATAATTAGCCAGCAGTGCCTTGTTGGGATTACCGCTCAGCACCATGTCGTCGGAAACGCTGCAATTGTCGCAACCGGGGATCTCGGTGATACGCGCTTTGATGGCTTCGTTGGTAGGCACAAAGGCTATGAAACGAGCACCCTCCATCACTATTTTTAATTGTTGTTCCTCGACCAATCCAGCCTTGCTGAGCAATTGTGAGAATAAATAATAAGGATAAGTGTTGTCGTTGCTAACCGCAAGGGTGCGGTTCAGGCCTTCGTCTTCGCCCGGCATAAAGATACTCGGAGCAGTGTAGGTGTATACACTCCCGTTGTCCCATTTGCCCCCCTTGGGCTGAGCCGGGTTCATTTCGAGGGGAGCAAAATCGAAGTAAATTTCATCGACATAGGTGGGATTCAACTGTTTATTAAACAAGGCACTGGTGGTAATTTTACCATCGTACAGATACCAATAGTTGAATGCCGTATTGGTTTCTACCACCTGAAAACCGGTAGTCGATAGTTGATTAGTCGAAGATGACACGTTCATATTAACCATATCGCGCATGGTTCCTGCGCTCATGGCGGCATAATTACCGTCGTCGCCAACCACCTGCAATTCATGACGACCGCCCGCTATCGTTTCGAAACGTATATTGGCACCGCGGAACTGAGCCGTATCGGGAATCAAAGCCACAAATTCGGTGTTTTGAGAAGCCAATGCCAACACCAAATCCGAGCCGTCCAAAGCATATAAATATGGTAAGAACCGTCTATCGCGAAAAGCACTGCCTATCACCGAAGAGAAAATGGCGGGAGGCGTCATCCGGTCCATTCCGTACAAAGCACCGTTGCAGCACATTTGCCTCCAGGTTACCTGGTCGGGATCGATGTTGACGGGCGTGCCGTAAACGGTTTTGATCAAACCTTTCTTGATCTCTTCGGGAAAAGCTACCACTTCGTCACTTCCAAAAGTCTGGCTGATAAAATATTGCAAGATTAGTGGGTCTAATTCGTTCAGATTACTGTAACCGCAACCGGGTGTCCAATAAGTAGTGAAAAAGTTCTGAACCGCATCGTTGGAAGGTGCAAACAAATTATATCCTACACTCGACAACCTGTCCATGGCAGTGTAATCGGTCACTGGCCATTCGCTGGCAATGTTTACCAAACCGGTATGAGTGTGCAGATACAAGGCTTGTCCATTGCCAAAATCGGTGGTCAGTTCGGGCTCTTCCTGGTACTCGCCATAAGAATTGAACAACTCGAAAAAGATGGAATAATCGGCGTTGTTCTTTAACTCGGTGTAAATGGTTTCGAGCGGATCCAACACCTGACTGATATGGTAAAGATAACCGTTGTCGGTAATGACATGATCATCGTCTGTTACCGATGCGTTCGACACATTGAAACCATCGGTCTTTCCGATGTGATCGCTGCCCGTCCACTCGGTATTGGGGAAAAAGTACTCGTAGTTGTATTTGGGGTCGATGCCTCTCGTGGCAAACAACTGCGTGTTGAAAACGGGAATAAAGCGTTCAAAATGATACACTCTAACAGAGTCATTTCCGTCCCATTCCAAAGAGATGGGGTCGGCGCTTTTGGTGCGAAATTTATAGTAGCTACCCGCATTTACCAACAAGTCTTCGGCAGAGGCTTCGTCGCCTTCTATCGGACGAAAATTGACTAAATTATCCCAGTTGAATGCATAATAAAGCAAGTGAAATCCTATCAACTTAGAAAGCTGTTCCGGGTTCTCTGTATGCATTTGGTCGATGTCGGCATAACCTGCTTTTTGCAGATAGGCCGTGAAGGCAGAATCGTTGGGGGCCATCACCGTCAGGATGCTCTTACCTTTTACGATGGGAGCGTAATCCGCCAAATCTACACCGCGCAAAAACATCGTGTAGTTGCCCTCGTCTTGAAGCACCTCGTAGGCGCTTCCCTTTAACCAGTCGGGGGCAGCATAATGGGGACGGTCGGCCAGCTCCTCCTGGCAAGAAGTCAACACTGTCAGCAAGAGACAGATCCCCGTCAAACTATAAAAGAAGATTCTTTTTCTCATTGTTTAAATCGTTTATGTTGTTTCTTTAATATACCATAACTTTTTCGATGCGGACACTGCCGTCCTGATAGTTCTTTTTGACAATAAACAAGGCAGGCGATCCCGTATGGGGAGGTTCCATGCCCAGAGGCAGGCCGTCCAGACTGAAATATTGTTCGCTTAGGGGAACCACACTTACCTGAGGCAAGGCCGTGTACCCTTTCTCGCGAACATAAATCTTACCCGTAGTAAACAATTCGGACAAATCCCATTCCTGCGTTTCCGAAGGTTCGGCAGGTTCAACGGCAGAAATGCTTCCGCTCAGAGTCACACCCGGCGCAATCGTAAAGATGGTAAACGAACTATTGTTGGGAATGTCTATCGTCACTTCGGTCATGTCCAATTCGAGCGTACCGTTTAATGTACTGTTGGCGGCAAATTTAATTCTGGCAGCGTTATTCAATATCTGTTTACGATACAAGGGCACCTGGATTATACCTCCGTTGAGTAAGTTCAAACCACTATTCAGTGTAAAGACATCCGATTTGTTAAAGAGCGTGTCGCCCACGGCGACTTTGCCGCCATTGTTCACAGTGACTCTGCCTTTGACCGAGCCCTTGCCGCAAAGCGTAGCACCACTGTTCACCGCGATGGCTCCGTTGCCTGTCAGGGAACCATTTACCACTAAACGACCTCCATTAACCGTGGTACTACCCGAATAAACACTCGTACCTGCCAGGCGCCAGTCGCCAGTTCCCACTTTTTGAATGTGAGTGGTACAATCATAATTAGCAGCACTGCAGCGGTTGTCGATGACGCCCCAAAAAGTTTCGTCGGTATTGGCACCTCCCACAATCCAGGTCATGGTAGTGCTTCTGGTATTCTTGCTCGCCCCCGACAAATAAGTACCCGATGTACCGGACAATCCGCCCAAATAAAAAGTGGCTGCCGCTTTCCAGCAAATAACGCGGGTATTGCCACGTAATTCGACTACAGCATTGGGAATACCTTTGCCGTTGTACAACATCAGTTGCGAACCATCCGAGCTGGAACTCATACCCCGGGCGATGAGTTTACCTGTAAAGCCGTCCCAGCTTTTGCAAATGTATTCGCGCACATAGGGTATCTGGTATTCGATGATACCGTCGCCTGTCACAACATTATTAATGGAACAGTTACGATTGGGTGCAAAATAAGAATAGGTGCCCGATTCGGCGTGAATGGGGAAGGAATAGGTTTCGTAGTTGTTGCTCTCGCCTTTGGTGCTGAGTTTTCCACCTGCCAGGACCAATTGAGAGGATTTTCCAAGGCCGGCTTTACTGATCTCGGTGGTACTCAAATAAATACTGCCGCCATTTTCCAAACGGGTAGGACCTTCGTAACCAAAAAACGAGGTGCTGCCCACGCTGACTTGTCCGCCTTTGACGCTGACACCGCCCGTACCTTCCAAAGTACCGGTCATCGTTACTGTGGCGCCACTGCTGATATTAAATATGGTGTTTTGATAGACTTTGGCCGAACGATTGGTCGAAGTGTTACCACCGGTGTATTCCCAGCAGCCTCCGTCCCAAATCCAGTTCTGTGCAAATTCCTGTGAGGCTCCGATGCCACTGCCCTCGCCACCGTTTTTGAGCGTAGCGAAACGCAACACGCCGCTGTGAAGGGCCGTGGCACCCGTATAAGTGTGAGCCGCCGAACCCATGTCGAGCTTAGCTTTTCCGAACTTATTGACCGAAGTCCCTTCGCCCGCAATAGCTGCCCCCGCCAAGGTCAGATCGTGGTCTTGCCCTACCACGACGGTTTTGGGCGACACCACCGATTCTATGGTAATAATGGCGCTCTCGGAAGGAGTCAGCAAAACAGCGGTGCTGTCGGTATAGATATTTTCACCCCAATTCGAGTCGGTAAAATTCCATGCGCCCGTGGCGGTATTCCAGATCAGATCGGGTTCGTAGCTATCCCATTCCACCATAGGTACGTATTCGGGTTGGGTTTTGGCTTCCAAAACCGACGAATATTCCGAGAAATAATTGCCCTCTGTTTTGAATGCTTTGACACGGAAAGAATAAGCTGTGGCAGGTGTCAGGTCCTTGATGGTGCATTTAACCGAACCTGTCCTTTCTCCGGCTGCACTGCCCGGAGCACTTCCGTCGGTACCCCTGAGTTTATAGTCGGCGGCCAAAATGCGTGCCACTTCGGTGTAATTACCGTCGATCAGTTGCTCGACGATAAAGCCGTCTTCGCCTTCGGTGTAGTCGAACCAATTGATGACCAATTGATTCTGAGAAGATTCTTGCAAGGACAATACAAAGGGGCGGCGCAAGAAGAAGGCGCGATCGTCTATAGTAATACTGTTGATATAGTTTTCGATGTTAGCATAGCCATTGGCTGCAATAGTCATGGCATCGTTGATGCTGGGGTCGGTACCCTTGGCTGTTTCCCATGCATCGGGCATGCCGTCTTCGTCTGTGTCTTTCGGTTTGTCAAAAGACTGATGCGGCCAGGAGGTAGGAATACTTATAGGCAGTTCCGCTTCTTTGGAAATCAAAGCTCCTTCTTTACCAAAGGACATGGTTTCGTTTATCACATAAAAATCCACCGGATCGCGATAAGGCAGCGAAGCACCTACCGTCGGGAGCAGGCTGTCTATCAAAGCATTGCCTGGATAAGCAGGCAAGGCGGGGTAATCGTAAGCTTGGGACTGAAAAGTAGGTGGCCCGGAATATTCCGACTGAGGAATGCTGTATGGATTTAAGATGCCGTCGCGGTTTTTGTCTTGCCAATTATCGTCGGCGTAGATATTGAAATTGCTGTTGCCGCCCGTAAAAGCGTTGCCTCCCACCGCCGGGCCATTGATAAATAAGTTGTTGGTTGCATTGCAATAACTGGTACCCTGAGAGTCGCCTCCCATAATATAGCAAGCATTCTTCCAATTATAAACGATATTGTTGACGTATTGGTTGGTACCCTTGATTTTATTGTTTCGTGTACTGTTGTCCACGTATAAGTTTCGATACAAAGTAATATGATCGGCCTGCATCAATCCTCCGGCCGAGTGAGTCATCAAGCCCTGACTCATGATGCTGTTTTGGATGGTAATATCACCCAAGTCGCCCTTGCCGTCGGAAGAAATGGAGAAAGTTTCGTCCAATCCCCACGACACCGACAAGTGGTCGAATATCATGTTTGTTCCGTTGGCCACGCCCGCAGCGTCTTTGCCGGAATCGCCTCCGGAGCCCATACGGAATCGCAAATAACGGACAATGGTATTGCTCGCTCCCGAAAACGATACACCATTGCCGTAAACGGTAATACCCTCGCCCGGAGCAGTTTGTCCGGCCACATAAAGGTTGTTTTTGAAAACCAATCGACTGTTGAGCTTAATCACACCCGACACGTCGAAGATAATGATACGATTGGCTGTGCTCACCGCATCGCGCAAAGAACCCGTGCCGCTGTCGTTCAGATTGGTCACACGATAGACAGATCCGTAACGTCCGCCTAGGGCGTATTTTCCAAATCCCTCGGCCCCGGGAAAGGCCGGAAGCGCATCGGCAGCCGCCACCGTCATTGCCCAAATGCTAAAAACAAAAAAAGAAGTTAATCGTTTCACGGTCGATTAAGAACAAGTCGATAAGATAAAAAAAGAGAAAAAGGGAAGAGCCGTCGTCTGGTTGACGGCCCTACCCTTTTGGAGATCAAACTTTATTTGATAAAGATTTTTTCCACTTTGATGTAGCCATCGGAATATATCTTCTTGACAATGGTGATACCCTGATAAGCGGGGCCTGCTATACGTATACCATTCAAGTTGTAATATTCGGTGGCAACTACTTCGGCGGCCTGACGGTGAGTGGGCAATGCCACATAAGCCTGAGACACTTCAGCGTTGTTCATCAACAGAATGTCGTAAACAACTGCTTTGGTACCACCAGACACTTGTGTAATGCGAACAAACACCTCATCGGAACCTTCGTAGTGCGATACATTGCGTTTCCAGAAACGTTTGTAATAAGAAATGCCCAAGGTATCGATGGTGGTCCATTCAAGGCCGTCCAAAGAAGTCTCCAGAACCAGTACCAGATTAGCACCGTCGCTGTTGTTGTTGCCGGTAAAAGTGATGATATCAAACGGCCCCTGATGCTTTTGAGAGGTTTCGATGGAGGCAGTGAAAGGCTCGCCCGAAGCCTTGGCACCAAAGGTGATATGGTTCTTGGTGGGAGTGGTAATCATGTCTTCGACTGCATCGGCATAATAGTTGGAGGCACCGGCATAACCTACTTCCATCAGAGGGTTGGTGTTTTCCCACTGAAGCACCTGACCTTTCGTTCTCATGAACCAACCATTGTCCTTGGCGTTCAAACTGTCGTTCTGAGCATAGATAAAGATATCATCGATAAAGTGATAGTTGTAGGTGGTATCGTTACCTTCTACAATGGTGTCGATGGTGGCATAAGAAGATTTCGAACTTTTACCTACATAATAGGCTACTTTGTTGTTGCCACCTTCGGTTTCCCAATACCAGTCGGTGTTGTTGGCATCGAAGTAGGCCAGGGTGTCTAAACGGATATTGTCTTTGGTAATACCGCTTACGCCGATTTCCTTAGAAACAATGCCGGAATTAATATAGCTACCACCACCCGCAAAGGCAGTTATGGTCAAGGGATAACGTACTTCTACCGGCGCAGTGTATGCGGCGCTCGCTGCTATACTATTACTGCCGGTGTAATTGTAATAAATGGTGGCGTCTTCGGTGGGACAAGTAATGCTTACCACTGTTTTACCCTCTTGTGCTTCTAAGGTGATGACAGGTGCTTCGGCCACCGCTTTCACCGGGATAATATCCGAATAAACACCGCTGTTGTTGAAACCTTGCTTCGTGGCAATGGCCTTGATAGCAGTAGAATCTACCGTCACGGTGAAAGGTTCATTATAACGCAAACTTTCGGCAGTGGGTTCGGTACCGTCCAAGGTATAATAGATAACAGCATCTTCGGTAACACTGCTCAGAGTAACCTGAGTAGAAAGATTGCCGTATTCGAAAGTGCAACTGGGTACAATACAAGAAGTCACGGAACCCTTGCTGCTTATAATGGCATCTATAGCATTGTTGATCATTTGAATAGCTTCGTCAGATAAATTACTTTCTTCTTCTACAAAAATCGATTCGAAAGACATAGGCAACATGACATAAGTATTCTTTACACCCAAACGATAAAGGGCATTATATGTATCTTCGCCGCTGACCACCGTTGCCAACACTTCGCCTTTGCTGAACAATTGCTCGTCGGTGGCGGTGAAACCTTGTACCAAATTGGTCTTGATCACCGATGCATCGTAATTATAATATAAAACCACGGCACCGTCTTCCTCGATAATCATATCGGTAAAGAGAGCATCGTCAAGGTAGGCAGTGTCAACATTGATCTGGCCAATACCGCCTTGTTCAGAAGCATTGGCAGTGGGATTCACGCCCATGCCAAAACCCCAGGCCTGAGACAAGAAAGCATTGAAGTTAAGCATGGGAACGCGATTCACCTCGGTGCCCAGCATCTCAACAAAGGCATGCTCAGGGTTCAATGCGCCACACAAAACTACAGCGTCAAAGTTTTCCAAAGCAGCCAGGGTGTCGGTGTCGGCTGCGGTGAAATCTTTGATATTGATGGCGGTGGTATTGATTTCGGCAATTTTGGTGCCGTTATAAACAGGATCGTTGTCGATACCGCAATAGCCCGTTGCCGATTCATCGTAGATGTAAGCTATATCGTGTTCTTCCATTACGATATCGCCATCGCCCATAACATAATTCACTGCATTCATGATAATTTTGACACCGTTGTCGTTGATGGCCCAGATGTTGTCGCTGGACAGACCAACCAAAACATAAGGCTTGTCCAATGAGGTTATTTCATGCACGTTGTTCAAATTGTCGGCAGTGGTAACAGCCAACAATTTGTTGGTTTCGATGGGAGAATCCGCAATGATGTCCGCAGTGGCAAAACCTTGCAAACGGTTGCTCGAAGCCGCCTTGGCAGGATCGTACAGAGCAATACTGCCGTCCGATTCTTTGGTCAGGCCGGCAAAAATGGCGTGAGAGTCAAAACCATCGTTGATGTTGATGGTATTACACTTGGTGCCCGGATTGCTCGGTGCTGCCCACGCCCAGCGTCCACTGGTGTAGTTGTAGGTTTTCATCGAAACGATGGGCACTCTGCCGACCAGTTTCACCAAATTGTTCGACATGACTTTGGCTCCCGACATGGCTTCCGAGAAGACCACGCAGTCGTAGGTGGCCAGCTCATCGTAATTGACTTCGGTAGCCGAAGGACTATTGTACAAAGTCAGATCGAACTCGGCTGCCAAGGCATTGTGGATGGGGTCCTGGTCGGGAGTGTAGCCTCCTTCATTCAAACCGTAAGTGGTGGCCTTGCCACTGTTATAGCCTTCCTCGTAAACGAAAGCTACTTTCTTTTTGGCTGCATACGAAGTGCCGAAGCACATCACAGCTGCGATCAAAAAAATAAGGATTTTTTTCATTTTTAATAGGTTTAGATAATGGTTAATGGTTAAATTATTTAATAAAGATTTTTTCAACTTTGATGTAGCCATCGGAATATATTTTCTTGACTATGGTGATGCCCTGATAAGCGGGGCCTGCTATACGTATACCATTTAAGTTGTAATATTCGGTGGCAACTACTTCGGCGGCCTGACGGTGAGTGGGCAATGCCACATAAGCCTGAGACACTTCAGCGTTGTTCATCAACAGAATGTCGTAAACAACTGCTTTGGTACCGCCGGACACTTGTGTAATGCGGACAAACACCTCATCGGAACCTTCGTAGTGCGATACATTGCGTTTCCAGAAACGTTTGTAATAAGAAATGCCCAAGGTATCGATGGTGGTCCATTCAAGGCCGTCCAAAGAAGTCTCCAGAACCAGTACCAGATTAGCACCGTCGCTGTTGTTGTTGCCGGTAAAAGTGATGATATCAAACGGCCCCTGATGCTTTTGAGAGGTTTCGATGGAGGCAGTGAAAGGCTCGCCCGAAGCCTTGGCACCAAAGGTGATATGGTTCTTGGTGGGAGTGGTAATCATGTCTTCGACTGCATCGGCATAATAGTTGGAGGCACCGGCATAACCTACTTCCATCAGAGGGTTGGTGTTTTCCCACTGAAGCACCTGACCTTTCGTTCTCATAAACCAACCATTGTCTTTGGCGTTCAAACTGTCGTTCTGAGCATAGATAAAGATATCATCGATAAAGTGATAGTTGTAGGTGGTATCGTTACCTTCTACAATGGTGTCAATGGAGGCATAAGAAGATTTCGAACTTTTACCTACATAATAGGCTACTTTGTTGTTGCCACCTTCGGTTTCCCAATACCAGTCGGTGTCGTTGGCATCGAAGTGGGCCAGAGTATCCAAACGGATATTGTCTTTGGTAATACCGCTTACGCCGATTTCCTTGGAAGTAATGTCGGAATCGATATAGGTACCACCCGATGCAAAAGCAGTTATGGTCAAGGGATAACGCACTTCTATCGGAGCTGTATATACAGCACTCGCTGCTATACTTTTACTGCCGGTGTAATTGTAGTAAATGGTAGCTTCTTCGGTAGCACAGGTGATGCTTACCACAGTTTTGCCCTCTTGTGCTTCTAAGGAGATGACAGGCGTCTTGGCCACTTTCTTGACCAAAATTGTTGCTGTGGCAGTTTTGCTATCGTTGTAACCTTGTTTCACCGCAAAAGCTTTGACTAAGGTAGAATCTTCCGTAACCTGGAATGGAGCAGTGTAAATCGGGCTGTTTTCGGTGGGTTCGCTGCCATCGGTGGTGTAATAAACCCTGGCATCGGGAGTGGCACACTTAATGCTGACCGTGGTTAGTTCGTCCAAATATTCGCCCGAGATGGAAGGTGTCATTACAGCCACTACCGTAGCTTTGCTTTCAATCAGATAATTCACCGCATTATTAATCAACGATATGGCATCGTCCGACAAGTTGCTTTCGCCCTCTACCACCACTGCATCCGGGCCAAAAGGAATCAACATATACGTATTGGCAGAAGCATGTTCGTGAATGGCATTGAATGTTCCCGCAGGTCCTTCTACCACCGCCAGCACGGAATCGTTAGCGAATAATCCGCCCTCGACGGTCTGGTAAGCCTGTATCAGATTATATTTAAGCAAGGCGGGTTCGCTCTCGAAGAACAGGGCGATTTCCCCGCTGCTGACATCGATATCGGCGTATATGGTATGTGCTTGGGCGCCCTCAGGTATTTTAATTGTGCCAATACCGCCCTCTTCGGCCGCATTGCTAGGATTCTTCAAGGTAGCCCATCCCCAAGCCTCATTGAGCGAAGCATTCAGGTTTAGAATAGGCACACGATTCACTTCTTTCTTTAACATGGCCACAAAAGGATGATCGGCCTTCAGTCCGTAAGAAAGCACCACCAAATCGTAGTTTTCCAAAGCAGACAGGGTGTCGGTGTCGACTGAGCTAAAGTCTTTGATATCGATGGATTCGGAAGCCACTTCCGCTATTTTGGTGTAATTAAAGAAGGGATCACTGTCTATGTCCTGAGTCGATGCATCGTACAAATAAGCCACTTTGGATTCGCTGAAATCAAATTCTTCGTCGCCTTCGTCCACAATGACACTATAGATAAGCAGACCGCCCACATTGGGACCAAAAGCAACGTCCACAGAGTCGGTGATATCTGCATTTACCTGAAAGACATTAATGTTGTCGCCTTCTGCGCCTGTCATTTTTTCGGCGCCAGCCGTACGCGTACAGTGGCCCGATTTACACTCGATTCCGCGAGGGTCGGTATTGTTGGCAGATTTGGTAATGATGGTGATGGTCTGACCTGCCACCAATTTTTTAATGGTGAAAGTCTGAACATCCTTGTTCATCCTGAAATAAGCATTGCCTTCTTGCCAACGCACTTCAAACTGGCTTGCAGCGACACCGCTAAAATAGAGTTCACTAAATTCGGGCAGGATTTCGCCTTGCGCTTTGACTTCTCCCGTAAAAGCGTTCAGGTTGGTAGCACGTGTGTCTGCCACTTCCTCTTTGATGGTTTGTTGCCAATTTTCTGTGTCTGCCAGAATTTTCTCTACGGAGGCCGCGCTTATCCCTTTTTCTCTCACATCCCACGACTTGCGGGCTTGTATAGGCAGTGCCAAAATTAAAAATGTAATGATAAGCGGGTAAAATCTTTTCATAATCATAAGCATTAGTATTTAAGCATTAGTATTTAGTATTGTTATTCAAAAAAAATAGCCCTTTACGCCAGGAAAACCGACGTAACAGCCACCGACATGAAAGTCGTTAGTGCTACTGATAACATTGTTTTACAACTCATTAGGTTTTAAAAAGATTTATCCCCAACAGTGTACAAAGCGCGTTTCCCCTGTCTTTTATTTCAAGCTAACGACTACTGAGCACTTTACAAGGCCCCAAGTTAGGAAAATATTGGAAAATATTCCACAAAAGAGGATGAATTTAACACAATATCAAAATTAAAATTAAAAACTTTAATAAAATCCGAGCCCGGGATCTACATCGGTCGCTGACCCCGCAACCCAAATTTAATACAATTAGTTCTAACTAATTTCAAAGCTTCTGTTTTTTTGTAATGATGCGGATTTTTGCGGGAAAAACCCTTAGAGCATTGCAAAGAGACCAAAGGATTACTTGCCCAGAACCATTAATTTTTCGAAACTGTCTCCGATTCTGACCAGCAGGAGTTGACCTGCAAAACTTCCGAGGTCGAGCACCTGGCCGTTTTGAACCTGCGCGGTGTAGACCAATTTTCCGGTCAGTGTATATACTTTCAAATTTTGGTCGCAGCTGCCTTCGAGCTTAATGTGTACTATGCCTCTCGTAGGATTGGGCCAGATTTGGCATTTGTTATTGCTGTGCTGGAGGAAGTTGCCGGTAATAAGTTCGTAGGCTTTGCTTGTCCAGTTTTCGGCTAAATGGTTGTCCAGCTTGTAAGAGAGCAGCGAGAGCACTCTTTCGTCCTCGCCGCCCACATAGGGCCAGGGAGCATCGGGGCTGTATACCACCTGATCGATGGCCATACCAAAAGCGTTGTTGAGGCGTATGGCTTCTCCTTCGTTGGAGAGACTCCGGTCGGATGCCCATTCGTAGACTTTGGGATTGGAGCTCCATTGCGGAAGTTTTGATAAGTCTTTTACGATGTAGCAATGCGTTCCGGGCTCCATGAGGCTACCTTGTGGAAAAGTAAAGTCAATGGCATGAGAAATGGTATAACCCGAAAGGTCCACACTTTCTTGTCCGGGATGGTAGAGGCCGATAAACTCGGTACGCTCTTCGTCCATAGTGCCATTGAAAAAGATTTCGCTAATAACTGGTTGAACACCGGGTGTTTCCGGATAATAAGAAGATCCCAGGGGCAAAGGAAAGGGATTGATAAAAGAAAAATCAAAATAGCCGGGAGCCACAAATCCCGGATCTCCATACAGATTGTCGGGATTCCCGGGCAGGCTGTCGTTGTCGGATAAGCTCTTAGAGAAAAAGATCGTCGATCGGGCGTCTTTGAGGTAGGTCCTGTCGTAGCTGTTGGAGAGGATGCTGTGACTTACGTAAGCGTTGCCTCCGGCTCTACCGACAATTTTTTCGTAGCAGGCCACTGGTGTTGCCACACCATAGAAAGTGCTGTTGCTGATAAAAACACAACTGGAGTCTTTGATGCCGAAACCCAGATTGGTGTTGAGAATGCTGGCGTTTTTCACAAAGACCGTGGAACGTTGGCCGGCAGAGATTCCTTTGTCGGAAATGTTGTAAATCAGAACGCTGTCTATTTTTACATTTTTAGTTGCTTCGCCTATGTCTATGGCATCGCAGTTGGAGCCTTCAAAATCGCGAATCACAACATTTTTGATTACTCCGTTTTGTACCTCATCGTAGTCGATGCCGTCTGTGTCGGGAAAGGAGTTTCCGCTGAAACGGCAGTTTTCGATACGGGCTTTGCCGTATTTCACATTGATCAGGTCGCCCAGCACCCTGGAACGAATCTCGCTGTTTGTGAGGACTATATCGGAGTATCTGGCCGCAATGGGATTGGAATCAACATCGGTCATGGTCAAATGATCCAGCACCAGATTAGATTTGTAGGCAGAAATGGCAGCAACGCAGTTATACAATTTAGGACCGTCCGAAGCATCCCTGATGCTAACATAGCTCAGCCTTGAGGTATCTGTGGTGTTGATAAAACAAAGGGCGCCCCAGCTTTGACGGCTGTCGTAAGCAGGATTCAGCATAAACACAATACTGTCGCCGGCATTGCCCAGGGCCTGCATGGAGCCGTTTATCATAAATTTGGCTGCCGGAGGCATCATTACCACCACCCCGGGTTCAATGCTGAGCGTAGCATTGGGGGCTATAGTTACGTCGCCCCGCAATAAATAAGGTGAACGTGCTTTGTAGAGTGTCAGGTCGCCGCTGACGGTTTCGGGGATTACACTTTGTCCGTCTTCGCGAAAGACAGCCCTTAGGCTTTTGTCCCGGGTAAGAGTGAATGTATAGCTGTCTGAAGTGGAAAGGTAATCTGTATTGTCTGTGGATTCGGCAATAAGTTGCAGGTCAAAAAACAAATCGCTGCTGCTTTTTTGAACTTGATGCATTTCCACGGCAATTACGTTATCGCCCCACAACAAAGCAGAAGCGTCGACAGGGTAACAGTGGTAGGTGGTATCGGTTCTGCTCTCGGTAGCCAAACTGTTGTATTTGATTTCTCCGGCCGGCATATTGGTACGGATTATTTCTTTTCCGTTCAGGTAAACCACGGCTCCGTCGTCCCGCCTCATTTTTAGTACAAAGCTTGAGTTTTGGAGTGTACTCTCGCTGAGATTGAATTTTTTTCTGAAATAAGTGGTGATGAATTTATTAGTATTGTCCGGACCAAAAGAAACGGTGGTGGCAATATCATCGAAATCGTAACCCAAAGGGGAATTTCCTGTGCTCCATTCCACATCATCAAAATCCGGGTCGTACCAGTCGGTTTTCTCGTCGCTGCCTTTGTCCAGGTATTTCCACTCCGATCCTTTGGCGATGATTTCTTGCATGCCGGGCTCTATCCAACCCATAAAAGTATAACCGGGTTTAGTAACAGCTTTCAGTGTAATGGGGAGATTCATGGGGTAATAACCCAGCCATTGTGCTTCGTCAATACGCATATTATTGAACTCCCAGGTACAGGCCTTCGAAGGGCTGGCTGATAAGCTTAAGAGAGCTGCGTCTGAAATACCGTAATTGCGCAAATCCTTGAGCATGTAGACAGGTTTGTATTCGGCATAGGTTTTAAGAGCTGCCACCTCGTTATCCCAAAAGTCCATGGATGGTATGGCGTTGCCATAACCCGAAGTTGTGCCGTACCAGCGGGC
Source organism: Bacteroidales bacterium (assembly GCA_028694375.1). Taxonomy (GTDB): domain Bacteria; phylum Bacteroidota; class Bacteroidia; order Bacteroidales; family UBA1402; genus UBA1402. Next base: position 8,890 of record JAQUTN010000016.1, on the reverse strand, counting down.
AAGCTGCCGGGGCATTTCGGCTTCGATCAGCTCCTTGTGGTAATCAATGCGCTTGCTCATACGCAGGTAATTAAAACCGGTGTACAAATGGTCTGCAATTCTTTTGCAAAGGCTTTGGACATAATTGCTGTCTGTCATAAGCTGAGCCAGTGGCCAGGATTTTTTGCCGGCCAAAAAAGACAGAGGTTCGTACTTAATAAATCCCCGGTCCAAATCCATTAGTATCCAGCGCCATTTTCCGCCTTCTTTGGGCTTCCAATACATTAGATTGTTGGAGATGGACGTGTTGCCGGTATAGTATTGAGTCGTTATAAGGTCGCTGAAATTATCTATATCAAAATAAGAGGCCACCGAGTCAAAGTTTGCCTGTATTGAGAGGTCTTGCTGAATGAGAGCCCAGAGTTTGTTCCAGGCGCTCAGGTCTCCGGCAGCGGCCTCTCTAACACCTTTCTCACCGTCAATGTTCTCAATAAGGTCAAAACTGCCTTCTTCCAGGTGGTGGTTGGAAACAATGTAGTCCTCGTTGGCTTTTTCACGCAGGTTGTGTATGCCCAGGTATTCTCCGTTGACATAAACGATACAGGGACGGAAGGCTATGTTGTCGATGTCCATATTGTATTGGTGGCAGGCTTTCTGAATCAAACCATCCCTGAACAGGGTGCTGCTCCAGTCGCTGCCCGATACCCGCAGCGCAAAATTGTCGAAGGTATTGCGATCGCGGTCGTGGAACAAGGGGTATTCGAGTTTGCCGTTTTCGTATTGTTTTCGAAAGTAGATGCCCAGCATTTTTTGAGGCAACTCCCAGGAATTCTTTCCGTTAACCTTGACTCCTGCCCTTTCGTTGACAGCTGCTCTGTCGCTGCCGTTGTTCTCGAAAAGTTCCAGGTTGATGGGGTATTCCCATTCGGGTTTATAATATTGCAGGTATATACCTTTGTCCGGATCCCAGAAATTTGCCGAATCAGTGGCAATGGAAATTACAGGCAGATTGCGGGTTTCGAAATCTTCGTTGATAAAGTAAGTGCTGGTGGTGGTATATCCGGGAATAAAATTGGGTTTGAATATTCTGGCTCTCACCACCTTGGTACTTGAAATCTGAATGGGCTCCGTGTATTCGGGAGACTCTTCCGTTGGCTCGGAGCCGTCGAGGGTATATCGGATCGTTCCGCCAAGGTCGGTAAACAATTCAACCGAAAGGGGCGAGCTGTACATTCCTCCTTTTTGCAAAAATTCCGGGGCATTGTCTACTTGTCCTGCAAAACCTGTATCGCCGTTGCTCAAAGCAGGACTCGGCAGGGTGTAATATCTCCAGGTCTCAGCACCATCGGGGTAACGGGCATAGGATATGTTCGAAAACTGAGCTCCGAAAGTCAGTGAATCAATCAGCCTGAGCGAGGGATCGAACAAGCCTATTTCTTCGCCCGAGGCCGAGAGTTTAAAATTGCTGTGCAGGCCGCTGCCGATATCGTCGCACCAGATGAGTAAATAGCCGCGTGCAGGAACGTTGACATTCTCGCTAATCTGCCATTTTTCCGGCTCATTCAAATTGTCGGTAAGATAATAGCCGTTCAGATTTACCGCTGTGTTGCCTGCATTGTACAACTCCAGCCAATCGGAATATTCGCCGGAGGCCGGGTCGGCATTGACCATAGAATTGGAGGCGAGAATTTCGTTGATAAAAAGCTGAGCGGAAGAGTTTATTGAATACAGCACTAATAGTGCTAAACAAAGCTTGTTTTTGAAGGACATAGGGTTGCGGTTTTTGAAGCACCAAAAATACAACGAAATTACTTATCTGCACTAAGAGTGCTGCAATAGATTAAACTATTGTCACAGACATTTTATTACAGAGATTGAAGGTTCAATCTGAATTAACAAAAAAAACAAAGGTCGTAAGAAAGATATTCACTACTTTTGCGCGATTTTTATACTCATACTAAGAGAAGTCGTCAACCTTTTTTACTCCGATTATGCTTATTTAAATCCGAAATTCAACTTTTAATCACTGGAGCAACATTCTACTCTTTTGCCAATGAACGATTTAAATATCCTCTCTTCCTCATTAGAAAAAATAAAAGCCTACATACTGGCAAACAGCGACACCTCAACTAAAATTCTCGATTACCAAACTCCTTCCGCATTATCAAAAGTCATCCCTTTTGACATTGCCCAAAAGGGGGTTTCCGAAAACGAATTTCTTGATTTGCTCGACAAATACCTGGAGTATTCTGTAAAAACAGGTAATAAACAGTTTCTCAATCAATTGTATGCCGGATTTAATCTCCCTGCATTTATTGGAGAAGTGTTTTCCGTTTTAACCAACACTTCTATGTACACTTACGAAGTGGCACCTGTAGCAACCTGCATCGAAACAGAAATGATACGCTTGATGAACAGCTACACCGGCTACACCAAGGGCGACGGTATTTTTCTGAGTGGCGGCAGTAATGCCAATCTCATTGCCATGTTTTCGGCCAGAAACCGTTTATTGCCCGATAGCAGAATAGAAGGATACAATTGCAACGAGAAGCTCAAAGCCTTTGTCAACGAGAACGCTCATTATTCGTTTGGAACAGCGGCCAATTTGTTAGGAATAGGAACAAAAAACCTGGTCAAAGTAAAAGCAGACAACGAAGGCAGAATGCTTCCCGCAGCCTTGGAAAAGGCCATTCGGCAAGCAATTGACCAAGGAGAAAAACCATTTTTTGTGGCAGCCACCTGTGCCACCACCATGATGGGTGCTTACGATCCTATTGATGCCATAGCCGATGTGACCGAAAAATACGGGCTCTGGCTGCATGCCGATGGTGCTTTTGGCGGTTCTCTCCTATTGAGTGAAAAACACCGGCACCTGATGCAAGGCATTGAACGCAGCGATTCTTTTACCTGGGATCCTCATAAATTGATGAACATTCCGCTGATCTGTTCTGCCCTTCTGGTGAAAAAGGCAGGTACATTGCAAAAGAATATTACAGATATCAATACCGATTACATTTATCACGACATCGACGAAATGGACGATTTGGGCAAAAAATCAATTCAATGCGGACGCAGGGTAGATGCCGTAAAGCTTTGGTTTGCCTGGAAATACTTTGGACTGGAGGGCTACAGAGACAGAATCGACAACTTGATAAACATGGCCGAATACGTCGAAGAAATCGTTAAAAGCCATCCTCAACTGCGGCTCCATTCCAAACGCCAGTCTTTTGCCGTCTGTTTTCAGTATATTCCCAAGAAGAAAACCAATGTAAATGATTTCAATCTGGCTGTGCGCGAAGCTCTGCGAAAAACGGGCAAGTCAAATGTGAATTTCGGCTACAATGGAAGCGATTTAGTTATTCGTTTTGTTGCTGCAAATGCCGACCTTAACAAAGCAGATATTGACCGCTTTTTTACTTATTTTATTTCTGAAGCTCAAAAATTAGAGAATGCATAAACTGGTCAACTCGAGCACAAACACCGGATTTGCCATTGCCATTTCGTGGCCCGAAACCTATTGTAAACAAGCCGGCAACTGGTACGATAATATACTGAATTCAATTGGATTGGCTAAACATCATTACTATAAGGTGGGGCACGCTGCTCTGGTGCTTGTAAATGCCGAAAATGGAGAATGCAGGTATTTTGATTTTGGACGCTATCATACGCCCTGGAAAATGGGCAGAGCACGAAGCGAAAAAACAGATCCGGGCTTAAAAATCAAAACAATCGCTCGCATTTCGGCAGTAAAAAAAGAACTCTGCAATTTCAAGGAAATTCTTGCCGAACTCCAACAAAATCCCGAATGCCACGGCGAAGGAGCCATTCATGCATCGTATGGGCCTGTTGATTACGACAAGGCCCTGGCGAAAGCCTGTTGGTATGAGGATAAAAGTCCATTTTGGTATGGTCCTTTTCGTTATCGGGGCTGCAACTGTTCGCGTTTTGTGAACGATTGCATTGTTGCCGGTAAACCCAAACTGAGCTCGCTGTTGAAACTCAGAGTATTTATTCCTCTCACTCCGACGACTTTGAACAATGTCAATGCATTAGACCACAAAACCGTCCTACCCAAAATGCTGACATCAGCTCCTTTTGTTCCGGCACCACTGCAAGATAAATTGTTTCTCAAAACCACCTTAGCCCAGCCCGAAAGAGCTCCAGGCATTCCTGATGAGGCACAATGGCTGAGCGGCGAAGGTTGCGGTTCCTGGTTTCAGATCGAAGCATACGAAAAAGAGTATCAAATCACACGTTACAACAAAGAGGCCGAGATTGAATTCAGAGCGCTGTTTCACTTATCCGGGGGAGCTTCGTTCGACATAAACAAGGCTTACCAATTTGATTATCTAAGTCATTACAACAAAGTGTGCATTGTTCAAAACAAGCAGAGTTTTGAGTTTTGCAAAACGCCGGCTTGAGAGCAGCACTCCTGTTACTATCATAAAGAAGGCTGCCCGAGCGGGCAGCCTTCTTTGATAATCTGCCGGCGTTCAACACAGAAGACCGGCATCAGTCCTAACCCTTAATAATCCTTGCTTTTATAGTAGTTTTGCAACACGTAAAAAGCCTTCTTCCTGATTCCTCTTTCGGAGATTACTCCCTTACGATTGAAGAAATCCTGGACGCCCTTTAATTGGCGCCGGGTAGAGCGAAAATCCATTAATATCCAAGGGGACATACCGGAAAAACCCTCTACTTTATCGAACATCTCGATAGAATTTTTGTACAGGCGCTCCTGATACTCTTCGGTCCAGCGAACGTTTTCGTCGCCGTGCAGACCTTGTAAAGCACCGGCACCGTATTCACTGAAAAATACCGGTTTGTCGTAAGGTATTTCCCAGCTGCGGTTCAAAATGGCGTCCAAAGAGCCGCCATACCATCCGAGATAAGTATTTACACTGATAATGTCTACGTAATCGCTCATATTGTCGCGCACCCGGCTGATGTTATTGCCCTGGCCGGTGACTTCCATGGCCATGCTCAACAAACGGCTGTCGTCTTTTTCGCGTACCTGATTTGCCAGACCGATCAGGAATTTATCCCGGGGCTCACTGTGCGGGGTTTCGTTGGCTACCGACCAAACCACTACGGCACAGCGGTTTTTGTCGCGGTTCATCATATCCCTGAGCTGTCTGGAGGCATTCTTGTAGGTGTCCTGGTTTTCCCAGGCAATGGTCCAATATACGGGAATTTCCGACCACACCATCAGGCCCATTTCTTCGGCAGCTCTCACCATGTGTTCGTTGTGCGGATAATGGGCCAGGCGTACAAAATTACAGCCCATTTCTTTGGCCCAGGACAAAAGCAAAACCGATTCTTCTTTGGAAAAAATCCTGCCCTGGCGATAGGGTGCTTCCTCGTGTATGGAGACTCCGCTCAAAAAGACCTGTTTGCCGTTGAGCAGAATTTTGTTGCCTTCGGTGGTGATTTGCCTGAATCCGATTTTGTCCTCAATAACTTCGTCACCCTGACGCAGGATAACCCGATAGAGTTTGGGGGTTTGGGGCGACCATAGTTCGGGTTTGGCTTTGATGCTGAACTCTGCCCTGCCCTGCTCATCGGTCTGAACTTTTTGTTTGACTTTGAGTTCGGGAATTTCGAGGTTCAGTTCCACTCCGGCCTGGGCCTCGCTCAAACAGACATATCCTTCCAGTTCCTTGTAGCTTCCTTTTTTCAGCCTCAACTGATAATCGTCCACAAACAGAGTGGGCAGACTTACCAATAGCACATCGCGGGTGATGCCTCCGTAATTCCACCAGTCAAAATTGACAGTGGGCACGTTTTCGGCATGACGTTCGTTGTTTACTCTCAGAATCAGAAAGTTGTTTCCTTCTTTGAGCCTGTCGGTGACTTCGATACTGAAAGGGGTAAAACCGCCTTCGTGGGTGGCTATTTCCCTGCCGTTCAGGTAAATATTGCAAAAATAATTGACGGCACCGAAATAAATAAATTGCCGTTTTCCCTCCTGGGGCTTAAAGTTGAAATCGTGTTTATACCAAATGCTGCCTTCGTAAAAAAACAGGCGGTCGTCCTGGGTGTTCCAGTCGCCGGGCACCTGCAGACAGGGTGCTGTATCGAAATTGTATTCTACCAGATCCGAAGGATTTGCCTGCTTTTGGTTACGAAAAAAACCGTTGCGGTTGATGTTCATACGATAATCGTAATAACCGTTGTCGAAAGGATCCACTATGTAGTTCCAGGAGCCGTTCAGGGTCTGGTAATCGCGGGCATAGACATTCTGTAGTACATAGGAGGAAGTTTCCTGAGCATACAGACTAAATCCTCCCAAAATTATTAAAACAATCAACAAGCTTTTTTTCATAACTCTATCTATTTTTTGAATGCCTTAGCCGGCGACCAGCTGTCTCTCCAGCGTAACACGGGCAGTCCCTCTTCAAATTCAACAGGCAGCCAGATATAGCGACCATCCGAAGGCTTGCGGGGTCTCCAACGGTCGGCCATAAAGACAAAGGCGTCTTTTTTGCCGGCCAGGGGGAATATAAAAGTACTTTGTGAATCAAAAGAAATATCGGCCTTATCGCCTTGCCAGGGATTGGCTTTTTGCTCCCAGGGTCCCCAAATGGAAGTAGCTGTGAGCAGACGGGCAGCATTAGGATTCCAACCGGTACAGCCTGAGGTAATCATAAAATAACGGCCGTCTTTTTTGAAAATGGCAGGGGCTTCGTTGTGTCCGGTGGGAAGTACACGTATATATTTGCCGGTGTGGCTCTGATAATCATCACTGAGCTCGGCAATATGCAGGGTCAGGTTTTCTTCCGAAGAATAAATATGATAGGCTTTGCTGTCGTCGTCCACAAAAATGGTCATGTCCCTGGACATTTGTCCACCTTCGAAATCGCGAATCACAAACATTCCTTTCTTTACGGCCTCCAGCCATTCGGGAGTCCAGGACTTTAGTTGGGAGGCAGCCTCCATATCGAGCAATTTGTCCTCTTCACCCATATCTTGGGGCCAAATACCGGGATTGGGACGATACGAGCGCACAAAATGATAAGGGCCGGTCACCTTGTCGCTCACAGCCAGGCCCGCGCGGGCTGCATTATAGCCCTGCCAGCGCAGTTCGTGATGGAACCACATCACAAAAGTCTTGGTTTTTTTGTTGTATACCACCTTGGGGCGCTCTATGATACAGCCTTTCACCAACTCGTGGGCAGGTTCGTCTTCTATAACAGACAATACTATGCCTTCGTCTTTCCAATTGCATAGATTTTTCGAAGAATAACAATGCACCCCTTTGAGAGCGGCATTGCTGCGTTCGCTTTTATCCTCTCCAAACCAATAATAAGTTCCTTTGTGGTAAAGCATACCTCCACCGTGTGCATTGATGTGGACACCCTTATCATCGGGCCAGATTTCGCCCGGGCAGATGCAGCCTTCATCTTTAGTTTTGCACGAAATCATCAGCAAACCAAATAAGGAAAAAAGGGCCGGATATAAAAATCTTTTGGTAACAGAAACAGAGCTTGCCATGGTTAAGGGTTCTTGAGCAGCAAAATTAAAAGCAAAGAATTGTTTACAACACCAAAAATTATTCATTAATGACGATTATTCTGCCAAATGACAAAGCAACAAAACAAAGCCTTTTACTTTCAGGCTTCTTTTCTGTTTTTTTTGATATACTCGGTAGGAGTCAGACCAAACTCGGCTTTAAAACAAGAAGTAAAATACTTGGGGTCGGCAAAACCCACGGCGTAGGCAATATCGGAAATATTCCCGGCCTGACCGGCCAGCATCTGGCAGGCGTGCTTGAGGCGGATGTTTTTGGTGAATTCTACCGGCGAGAGCCCGGTGAGCGATTTAATTTTGCGGTAAAGCGACGATTTGGACATGTTCAGACGACTCGACAACAGATCGAGATTGAAATCGGTCACAGCAATGTGTTCTTCGATGATGGCTACGGCATTCTCGAGAAATTTCTCGTCGAGCGAAGTATATTCCAGCGAAGAAATGTTGATTTCTGCATTCTGCTTGAAGTATTCGGTCTTGCGTTTACGGTTGCGAACCAGGCTGTTAATTTTAGCTTGCAGGACTTTTAATTCAAAAGGCTTGGACAAATAACCGTCTGCCCCGGCGTTGTAACTCTCTATGCGGTCGTTGATGGAATTTTTGGCTGTCAACAGCAAGACCTCTATATGACTGGTGTCGAGATTGTTTTTGATAGTACGGCATAACTCCAGGCCATCCATCTCGGGCATTATTATATCACTGACTACCAAGTCAATATGCCTGCTGTTGATAATAGCGACCGCTTCTTTGCCGTTGGCCGCCGAGTAGGTATGGTAATTACGGGCCAAAATAGTTTCGATGGTATTACAGAGTTGTGCATTGTCTTCCACTATCAGGATATGCACATCCTCTTTGCGGGTTGGGGCTGTTTCTGACTTATCGCTGTCCTGACCGGGAAGGGCCGCTTCTTCTTTGATGCTTTCGGCCACCAGTACTTCGGGCGCATAAGCCGATTTGTCGATGGGGAACTCCAGGATAAAGGTAGTTCCTTTGCCCGGCTCACTTTCTACACGAATGCTGCCGTGATGCATTTCTACGAGTTCTTTGGTCAGGGTAAGCCCAATACCGTGGTTCTCGATGGTCAGACTCGGATCGTTGGAATAGAAACGGGTGAATATTTGCTCCAGGTCGGCGGGCTGTATACCCCGGCCGGTATCGCTAACTATCAGCTGAACGATGCGGCCTTTGCTCTTTTGCAGCAGCGACAGGCCCAGGCGTACGGAGCCCTCTTCGGGCGTAAATTTAAAGGCGTTTGAAAGCAAATTGAACAGCATTATATCCAGTTTTTCGGGATCGTACCAGCCCTGAACTGAATAATCGGGAAATTGCATTTCAAAACTTATGTTTCTTTCTTTGGCCAGAGGAATAAAATTAAAAGCAC
>JAQUTN010000136.1 GCA_028694375.1 Bacteroidales bacterium | reverse complement strand
CCTAAAAAAGAATGGTGTATCCCAGCGATGCAAGTGGTGTGTAGGCTGCACCCCAACCGGTGTAATTCAATTCCAGGCCCAGAGCCATAGTGTCGTTAAAGAAGAAACGGCCTCCCAGCAATCCGCCATAGGCAAAACCATTGCCTCTGTTTTTGTTGTGTCCGAAACCCAGTTGAACACCGGCATGTAATTCAAAGGCATCTGAAAGAAAAATACCGTAAGTGGCTTTCGGCATAATGCTGTAATTAAAGCCGGTAGAGGAGAAAGCCAGTGCATTTACTCCCAAACCTACGGCAAAGTGACCTTCCCACCAGGAGTCGGCAACTACATATTCAGCTCCAAGGCTGCCACCCAGACCGGGTTGAAAACCAAGAGCAACAGTGCCGGCGATGGTTCCTTTTTCCAAAGGTGCACCCAGAGCATTGGCATTGAAATTCACGAACATGACCAACATGGAGGCCAGTAAAACAGAAGTAATTGTTCTTTTCATGGTAGTAATTTTTAATAAATGAAACATAAAGAATAAATCAACAGATCTATGTCCGATCAGTAATTATATTGCCTTGTTTTTCAGATTCTCATTAATCTGATTATACTATTTTTGTCAGACTGAGGTCATTTCTCACCAGAGATTTTTGAAAGCAAACATACATAATATTTCGTAAGATTGTTTCTATTTTTTATAATTTTACATAATATTCTTTCAAAAGCTCCATAAACAGAAGCATTTCAATAATAAAAATATTATTGTACTTTTGCGGCCTAAGGCTTACAAATGAAAATTCCTTTCAGGATATACATTCACAAAGAGGGATGGAAACTTTTGTTTTCTGTTGCTATTGCATTGGTTTTGATCAACCTTTTGCTTTTTTTCCTGGCAGGTGGCATTTTTTCCGGTATAAGCTTGGTGATTTCAACTGTCTTGTTTCTTTTTTTTACAAATTTTTTTAGAAGTCCCCGTCGCTTTTACCAGCAAGCTCATCCTGGAGACATTGTGTCGCCGGCCGATGGGAAAATTGTTGTCATTGAGCCTGTTTACGAAGATAAGCTCTTAAAAGAAAAACGCCTGCAGGTGTCCATTTTTATGTCTGTTACAGATGTACATGCCAACTGGTATCCTTTGGCCGGCAAGGTTATTCATTACAGCCATCGCAAAGGAAATTATCACGCGGCTTATTTGCCCAAAGCTAGTAGCGAAAACGAACATTCCAGTGTAATTATAAGAGCCGCCTACAATCAGCAAACCGTACTGGTCCGACAAATTGCAGGAGCCCTTGCAAGACGCATCGTCACCTACGCCCATACCGGCAAACGCTGTAAGATAAATGAACACCTGGGCTTTATTAAATTCGGATCCCGGGTTGATTTGTTTTTTCCTTTGGATTCGGTCGATATGCTGGTTGAACCCGGAGCACATGTTAAGGGTAACAAAACGGTAATTGCCCGTTTTAAAGCATAAGAACGACATGAAACTATCTAAGCATGTTCCCAACGGCATAACTTTGCTAAACGCCCTGGCAGGTAGTTTATCGATTGTCTATGCCTTCGAACAATCCTACCCTGTGGCAGCGGCTCTCATTGCATTAGCTGCCGTTTTTGATTTTTTAGACGGCTTTGCAGCACGTTTATTCAAAGCCTATTCTCCACTGGGCAAAGAGCTCGATTCGCTGGCCGATATCATTAGTTTTGGACTGGCTCCTGCCATGATAGTATTTAATTATTACCGAGATCTGACTCCCGGCCTGTTGAATGAAAACACAATGAAGATTCTGGCTTTTTCGGCTTTTATAATTCCCTTGTTTTCTGCCCTCAGACTTGCAAAATTTAATATAGACGAAAGGCAAAGCCATGGCTTTATAGGCCTCCCCACCCCTGCCAATGCGCTTTTTTGGGCTTATGGTGTTGTTTCCATACAGGAATATAATTTGCAAGCAAGCTCTCTTGTACTTCCTGTGCTTGTCTTGCTGTTTTCCTGGTTGCTGGTATCACCAATTCCCATGTTTTCGCTGAAGTTCTCACGCTTCTCGATAAAGGGCAATCGTCTGAGGTATTTCTTTCTGGCCGGCTGCTTCCTGCTTGTGTTGCTTATAGGCTGGCAGGCTATTTCTCTGTGTGTCCTTTGGTATATTCTGCTATCTCTTTTCATAAAAGCAGATAAGCATTTGCAATAGACAAATAAAAAGTGTTATTTAGCGTTTGAAATCCTATACCGTGTCTGCCTTCGCTCATGAAAACAACTAAGGGCTCCTCCAAAAAAGGAAAGAAAAAAAACAGTCAAAAAAAAATCCTGGCCAAATCAGCCCCCAGGCCAAGAAACAAACGAATTGTATTTGCTCTTAACGAAGCTGAGCACAATGCCCTGCTATCGTATTGCAAAAAATACAACATCACCAATCGCTCGCATTTGATTCGCAGTACTTTGATGACAAGCATCCTGAAAAGATTCAACGAGGATTACCCTACTTTATTTCACGAAGAAGAAATGCATTGAATGAGTTCGCACGAAAAATACATGCGCATGGCTCTGAACGAAGCCCTGCTGGCCTATGAACAAAATGAGATCCCGGTGGGAGCCGTCGTGGTAAGCAAAGGCAGAGTGATTGCCCGGGGACACAACCTGACCGAAACCCTGAACGATGTCACGGCTCACGCCGAAATGCAAGCTATTACCGCGGCAGCTTCCACACTGGGCGGTAAGTATTTGCAGGATTGCAGCCTCTACGTCACTCTGGAACCCTGTCTGATGTGCGCCGGAGCCATAGCCTGGTCGCAATTAGGGGAACTGGTTTACGCTTGCCCCGACGAAAAAAGAGGCTACAGTTTGCAGGCCCCTGCAGGCTTGCATCCCAAAACCAAGGTGATTTCGGGAATAATGGCCGAGGAAGCTGCAGGGCTTTTGAGGGATTTTTTTAAAAATAAACGCTAAACACATGGCCTTACACAACGAATTGGGAAAATCGGGCGAAGCTGCCGCTCAGGATTTTCTCCGACAAAAAGGCTATCAGCTGTTGGATTGCAACTGGCATTCCGGACATAAAGAACTGGATATCGTAGCCCTTTTTGAGAATAATCTGATAGTAGCCGAAGTGAAAACCCGCAGCGACAGCCAATACGAAGAACCTTGGCAGGCGGTGGATAATAAAAAAATTCGCCGCATTGTCCAGGCAGCCCATCATTATATAAAGATGCACCAAATTGATCTGCCTGTTCGCTTTGATATTTTATCCCTGCTCAGACTGGGAGAACTATGGGAAATAGAGCACTTCGAAGATGCCTTCAGAGCTCCCATGCAAGCTTTTTAAATTACTGAGCCGGACAAGTTATGAAAACTTTCACTGCAGCTGACCTTCACTTTATTGCCGAACTTAGCTCAAGCAACTCTCTGTTGAGGGAATTATGGAAGAAAGAGCCATTCCTGAACGAATCTTACGCTCTGGCCAGCTTTAATCAGACAGCCGGCAGGGGACAACAAAACAATGTCTGGGAATCGGAAGCAGACAAAAACATTGCGTACAGCGTTTTTCTTCGTCCCCGACACCTCAGCCCGGCCTTTTCCTTTGTGTTGTCGCAGGCTGTTTCGCTGGCACTGCTGGAAACATTGCAAGTGGAAACAGGTATACATGCTGAAATTAAGTGGCCTAACGATATTTATGTGGAAGATAAAAAGATTGCCGGTATTTTAATTGAAAACGAACTGCAGGGAAAATCCATCCAGAGCAGCATTGTTGGTATAGGTTTAAATGTAAACCAGGAAAGATTTAGCCCAAGCCTACCCAATCCGGTTTCCATCTTTCAGTTATGTGGCCGGACGCATAATTTGCAGACTTTGACTTTTGCACTGCACAGCCGCCTTGGCGAAGCTTACGCAAAGACCTTCACCAGGGAAGGACAAACTGAAATCATTGCGGATTATCACCGGCATCTGTACCGCAGAGAAGGTTTTCACAGCTTTAAAGAGGGAGAGCGGCTATTCAGAGCAAAATTACTGCGTGTATTGCCCGGCGGACAACTTGAACTCCAAAGCGACGAAGGCCTTATTAGAAGCTTTGCATATAAAGAAATAGAGTATTTGATTTAGCGCAAAAAAAATGTAATTTTGCGTGTTTTAGGATATAATCAGCATGAAATACAAAAGAATATTATTGAAACTCAGCGGAGAGTCCCTGATGGGAAAAAGCAACTACGGTATTGACTCCGAGCGTCTCAACGACTATGCCGAACAGATCAAAGAGTTACAGGCTATGGGCATACAAGTCGGTATAGTGATAGGGGGCGGAAATATTTTCAGGGGTTTGAGCGGTTCTTTAAATGGGTTTGACCGCGTCAAAGGCGACCAGATGGGCATGTTGGCCACCGTCATAAACAGCCTGGCTCTGAGTTCGGCTTTGAACAAACTGGACGTATCCAACCAGGTCCTTACCGCCATCAATATGCAGCCAATAGCTGAACACTACAGCACCGACAAGGCCATTCATTTTCTCGAAAAAGGCACTGTGGTAATTTTTTCGGGTGGTACAGGTTGTCCGTTTTTTACTACCGACACAGCTTCATCTCTGCGTGCTGTCGAAATCAAAGCTGATCTGATGCTCAAGGGTACCCGCGTAGACGGAGTTTATACAGCCGATCCCGAAAAAGATCCCAGAGCTGTTAAATACGACAAAATCAGCTTCGATGAGATTTACAACAAGAATCTTAAAATAATGGACCTGACGGCTACCACACTCTGCCGGGAAAACCATTTACCTGTCGTTGTTTTTAACATGGACATAAAAGGTAATCTGGTAAAAGTCCTCAAAGGAGAAAACATCGGCACCCTGGTTCAAAATTAATTTCAGTAAACACTTTAAGACCTATACCTATGAACGAAGAATTGGAACTTTACCTGAGTATGGCCAACGAAAATATGGCTCAAACCATCGACTTTCTGGAAAAAACTCTGTCACGGATTCGTGCCGGCAAAGCCAGTGTTCGTATCCTGGATGGTATCCGTGTCGATTATTACGGCACACAAATGAGTCTGGACAAAGTGTCCAACCTGAGCACTCCCGATCCCAA
>JAQUTN010000135.1 GCA_028694375.1 Bacteroidales bacterium | reverse complement strand
TTTCGCCGTTCAAAACCCTGGCCACGTAAGGAGCAGTGCGGTAGCCCGAAGCACTCCAACTGATGCCGATGCCCGCCAGTACGCCCTCTTTTACAAAATCGTTGTCGTTGATGATAAGTGGAATATGGTTCTCCTTACAAATTTTCACGACCGCATCAAAGGATTGCAGCATGGTATTGTCGCCGGTAATCCACATAACATCTATGTTTCGTTGGCACAAAGCGGCTACAGCCTGATAGACCTCGCTGGTGTTTATCACGGTGTTTTCGACCAGGCTCAGGCTTTTGCTTTCCATAAGTTTTTTCGCTGTTTCCACCACTTTGCGCGAATTGACTTCGGAGGAATTATACACCGTTCCAACTCTTTTTGCCTGAGGGAAAACTTCTTTGATAAAATCCACTGTCTTTTCGACCGGAGGATAAGAGCCTACTCCGGTAATAAATGGCAGGTGGTCGGTATAGCTTTTTCCGGCACCTGCTTCAAGGGGAGTGTAGGTGAAAGTAAAAACGACCGGTTTATTCTTGACGGCTGTCACTGCCGAAGAAATGGCCGGGGTGCTGGTGGCCAGAATCAAATCAATAGCGAGATTGTCCAGGTTGCTGTGTATGGCGTGGAAGTTGGCCAGCTCGGCGTTAGCGCTTTGTACTATTGTTGTGATGTTGCTGTCTCTGACAAAACCAAGTTCACGCATGCCCTGCCAAAAGCCATCCAGAGTGATATCTAATACCGGATCGGGAGCGAATGTGGAAATTCCTATATTGTATTGCTTGCCCTCTACAGCAAATAAGCCCCCGCCGGAAGTGACTTTGTCCTCTTTTTGTGGTTTTCTGTTGCTCAAATCCGATAGCAGGAGGATGCCTCCTGTTGCCAGCAATGCCAGGACAACATTGAGTATTTTTCTACTAATCATTAGCGTGTCAGATTAAAGGTCAGATTATAAGAAGAATAAGATATTAGAGGCTGTAAAAGTAGAAAAAACACCGCACAGTCCCATTTAATTATACAAAATTCATAAAATTTAAAGATACCCCCGGGATTTATAAAAAAAAACATAAGAAAAGGAGATTGTTTTCAAAAAAAATTATATTTGCAAAGCATTAACTACAGGCTGTTTGTACATTTCTTGCTGCCGAAGAATTTTAATTTTGATGAATATTCTAATCAGTACCCTACCTGTTTTTCTTTTCTTATTATTCTTGTTTTTGCTTGACAGTTTTAAGCTTGTCAATAAGCTTTGGCTGCTTATAGCAGTGTTGTGGGGTGTTTTTAGCGCAGGCCTGGCTTATCTGCTCAATACTTACCTGATAGAAATCACTGATTTAGATTTTGATCAATACGCTCGTTACCTGGCTCCAATACCCGAAGAAATTATAAAATCTCTTTTTGTTTTTTGGCTGATTCTGGGCAAAAAGGCCGGATTTATGATAGATGCAGCCATTTATGGCTTTGCCGTGGGAGCCGGTTTTGCCCTGATCGAAAACAGTCTGTATCTCTACAACGAAACAGAGGCAGGATTGCTTGTTGCCATTATCCGGGGTTTTGGAACCGCCTTTATGCACGGAGGTTGTACAGCCTTGATTGCCATGATACTGATTAATGCCAAACACAGAAATGCCTATTTTCTGCTGAATATTTTTATTGCTTTTGCAGCGGCTTATTTTGTTCATTCAGCCTTTAATCATTTTTACATTCAACCTTTGTTGCAGACTTTGGGTATCGTTTTATTTCTGCCTTTGGTTTTTGTATTTATTTTTAACCGCAACGAAAAACAATTGCATAATTGGCTGGAAATGGAATTCAGCAGCGAAATGGAATTGTTACAAGCCATGAAAAAGGGGCAGCTTTCACAAACTCGTACCGGAGAATACCTGGCTCAGTTGAAGTCCAGATTTCGTGGAGAAACCATACTTGATATGTATTGTTATATTCAATTATATCTTGAATTGTCCATTAGAGCAAAACGCAATCTTATGCTTAAAGAAAATGGTCTTCCTCCTGTATTTGAGCAGGATATGTCCGAGAAAATGAATGAATTGCAGAACATAAAAAAACAAATAGGAAAAGTCGGCGAAATGGCACTTGCTCCTTTGATAAGACTAAATTACAGGGATTTATGGAAATTAAATTCCTTGAATTATACAGAAAAATAAACCTTAATAGAAACATTGACAATCCACCCATTTTTAATTAAAAAAAGAGTATCATGAAAACAAAAAAAAGAGTTTTATCAGCTTTGGCTATCGTATTGGTTTTTGTGGCGGGTTACGCCTTGGGATTGGTGCTGAATTTTCCCAACATTGGTAGTGAGCAGCTTACGGGAACTATAGCAAAGTTGAGCAATTACCGTAATACCAAAGTGAATGAAGCAGATATTGCTTTGAAAAACGAGTTATTGAATGACTCAACACAACGAAATATTGTAAGTGCTTATCTAAATTATTATTATGCCAAAACTGCGGCTTATGCCAACTCTCTCGAGTTTGCACTTGATCAATCAGGTACCATCACTGAATTAGCTGCTCAGGAAGCCAACGCGACTACGGTTAGTAGCTATCTGAAATTTCTCCAGGAAGCGCGCAAAGAATTGTTGATGGCCTCTATGCAATGTCAGGCAGTAGAAAATACAGATCCGGCAGCCTTACGCAACAGCCTGAATCAGGCCAATAATGTCATTGCCAGAATGAACCAGGCCAACCCTGTCTTGTTGGATTATATTGACAGACTGGATGTTTTTCTGCAAAACCAGGAAAGCTCTGCCTATCCGCTATTGAGGCAGGCTCACGATCAATTGGTGATAGATCAGCTTGGCGGCTTAATTATTAGCAAAGACAAAGTTTTGATGAAGTATTTCGACAAGAAACGGATGTATACTCAGCTGCCCGTGGAACAAGCTATTGATATGAAGGGATACATTATAAAAGATTTACAAAAGCTCAGTGCGTCTTATCCTAACGATATGGAAAAACTGGGATTTCTGGATATTGAAAAGCTTGGTGTAATGGACAAAGAGGAACTCGGATTAAAAGAAACCGACGAACTGGCATTTTGTCTTGACAAAGAAAAACTCGGTATGATAATAAAAGAGGTAGAACAACTGGGAATTTTATTAGAGTCCGTGGTACTCAGTGCCGGATTTACAGATGCTGAAAAATTAGAAATAGGCTTTTTTGATTTCGAAAAACTCGGTTCGATAGGCTTTTTTGATTTCGAAAAACTTGGTTCAATAGGCTTTTTCAACGAAGAAAAACTGCGTGGCGTAATAGCCTTGGATTCAGAAAAGTTGGGACTTGCTGGTCTTTTGTAAGCCAAGTAATTTGGTTTGGTTAATCAGAATTAATATCAACAGATTCAAACAGACCATAATTGCTGTGCTTATTTTGCTTAAGCGGATCAATACCTGGTTGAAAAATGTTTAGAATGAAGAGTTTCCGTTATTGGCTAATTGGTCTGCTGCTATTTCTGAGCTTAGCCTGCTGTTTTAGGTTAAATGCTCAATCTGTATATCAGCTCAGGGACGGCGATATGCAGTTGATCTATTTCGGGCAGCGCTACGATTATGTCGTGCCGCATGTGGTGCAGACTTTTCACAACGCCATGCATTTTCACCGGAATCTGTGGCAATACGAAGATAGCTCCGCCACCTATGTAGTCTTGAGCGATTTTGAAGATATGGGGCACGGAGGGGCTTTAGTGATGCCTTTTAAGCAAGTGCAGTTGGGGATTTCGCCTTATAGTTTTGCCTTTAGCATAATTCCTTCCAACGAGCGTTTTCAATGGTTGTTCAACCACGAGTTGACGCATGTAGTGATGGCCGATAAAGCCAATAAACAGGACTTGCTCTACCGCAAGCTACTTCAGGGTCGAATCAGACGTAACGAAGAAAAACCCCTCTCGGCTATCTGGAGTTATTTGACCACGCCCCGCTGGTATGCTCCCCGCTGGTTTCACGAGGGCATAGCCTGTTTTATGGAAACCTGGATGTCGGGAGGTCTGGGCAGAGCTATGGGAACCTACGACGAGATGTATTTCCGAAGCATAGTCAGCGGGAAGCAGGACATCTATTCGCTCATAGGCCTCGAAACCGAAGGAACCACCATTGATTTTCAGGTGGGAGCCAACGCCTATCTCTACGGAACCCGCTTTATAACCTATCTGGCCTATCGCTACGGGACAGAATCCCTGTTTGAGTTCTACAATCGCACCGACAGCAGTAAGTCTTTTTATGCCAACCAATTCAGGCAGGTTTACAACAAATCTATCCACGAAGCCTGGAAAGAATGGATGGCCTGGGAAAAAAGCTTTCAGCAGGATAATATTGATCGCATCAGCGCTTATCCTCTCACTGATTTTCGACCCCTTTGCGATAAACCCCTGGGCAATGTCTCAAGAACCGAATACAATCCGGCTACGGGCAAGTTGTACGCAGCCATCAATTACCCCGGCATTATTTCGCAGATCGCCGAGATAGACGTAAAGACCGGGAAAAAGCGAAAACTGGCCACGCTCGATTCTCCGGAATTGTATTATTCTACCAACCTGGCCTACAATCCCGACGACGAAAAGATTTACATCACCGAACAAAACAGTAAATATCGCAGTCTGGTCGAAGTAGATGTCAAGACGGGCAAAAAGAAAACTCTCCTTCCCTTTAGCCGTACCGGTAATCTTGTTTTCAATTCCAAAGACAAAAGTCTTTGGGGGGTACGTCACGATAATGGAAACGCTATTCTCGTTAAGATCCCGCAGCCCTATAATCAAATTATTCCGCTCTATACTGCTCCTTTTGGGCGGGCCATCTTTGATTTGGATATCTCTGACAGAGGAGATAAGCTGCTGGCAACATTGTCGGGAGTAAAGGGTGAGCAGTCGCTCATTCTCTTTGATATTCAGGCTTTGGAACAAGGCTCTACCCAATACGAAACTCTCTACGAGCTCGAAGACAACACGCTGACTCAATTTCGTTTTACCAACGACGATCAATACCTGATTGGAACGTCCTATTATACAGGGGTGTCCAATATATGGAGGCTTAGGCTCGAAGATAAGGCCTTTGAATTGATGTC
>JAQUTN010000134.1 GCA_028694375.1 Bacteroidales bacterium | reverse complement strand
GACACGGCGCCCGAAGCGCGCAGAGGCCGGCATCCTTTGCCTGTGAAGGCTCGAACGAGACAAACAGGCAACGCCGGCGTCCAGCGCTGACCAGCCGGGGATATCGGGAGGCTGAGCGGCAGGCGGTTTCCTGGCTGGAGCGACCTCCGGCAAGCTCCCAAAAAGAAAGACCAGGCAACAAGCTGCTGTCGGGAATTCAGATCGTTAAAATAAAAAAGCGCCCCGGGCAAAACCCGAAGCGCTCCTTTAAAAGATAGACAGCCTTTATTTAAACACCAGGACAGCCCTTTTATCGTAATGCGAATTCTGCAGCCGAAGCACATAAACACCCGGCTTCACATTAAGTTCAACGTCAGAATCCGTCTCAAAACTTTTCACCGGCAGCCCGGTCAAATCGTACAAACTAAGCTGCAGACTTTCGGTCACTCCCTTCAGCACCAAAGTATTGCCCAGAACATAAAACGCAGGAACCATAGGCACAGACTGCAAACCGGTAATCAATACTGGATTGGAAGCCGCACTCAGCCCACCCTGTTCATTAGCTGCACGAACCACAAATTCAGCACTCTCCAGCCCATCCGGAATCTCATAAGAACAAGAAGTCGTAACATCCACGATCTCACCGTCCCTGCAAACCACATAACACAGCACATAAGCACTGGAATCCCAAACCAACTGCCCTGCCTCCAAAGCCAGCACCGGAGCCTCGGCCTGTTCTGTAGCCAGCATCGGCTGCCAGGCATCCGAACCGCCCAGCACATTATCGACAGTGAATTGAGCTGCCTGCTCCGCAGTGAGCGCCGGATTGTACGACACCGTACCAGCCGTGAAAGTCTTCATACGATTGCTCAAATCGATGCTCTCACCATTAGCATTGACGCTGTTGTATTCTGCAAACAAAGCCGGCAAAATAGTCTCGTTCATATTAGTCCAGCCCGCAGCGCTTGGCACCACTTTCATAATGGTATTCAGGTAAACAGCCCTCGGAGCCCCCTGCCAGGGACGTCCCAGACTGTAAGTACCATTCACCACCGCCCTGGCTTCGTCGTCCACACCATCTATAGTACAATCACTAAAGACATAGCCCCAGTCGCCGGTACCCGAAGGAGCCGTAATGCAATTGCCACCGCGTTTTTCCAGAGCCAGCAGGCAACGGTTAAAGAATATATCGCTGCCTCCGCAAATAAAGTCGACCACCCCGTTAATCTGGCAATCCTCGAAATACATACGTCCGGAATTGCCCGAATAATAAGTATCCTGAAAACTGAGTAGGCTGATGTTCTTGAAAATATTCTTCGTACCAGTGTCGCGCAGTACCACTGCCCGGCCTGTAGTATTCAAATAAGGATATTTGTTCTGGAACCTAATATCCTGGGCATAAAAGCCTGTGGCACCGCTCAGGAAAATAGTAGAGGTAATACTGATGCCCTCGTTTATGGAAGTATTGTAAACCAAAACTCCCTGACGGCTCTGCCCGATAAGCGACACTTTGTCGGCCGTGATGGTAGTGATGCCCGAGCCCAGGTTGTATTCCCCGTTTTTGAGTAAAATACGGTAACGTTCCCCCGTCTGCGAAGCATGTGCCGCATCGAGCGCTGCCAATAATTCTTCGGTAGTTGAAACCACAGCATCGTAAAGCTTTTTGCTCACCACCGGCCGCTCCATGGTCGTGAAACGAAGAGTAATGACGGAATCCAGGAAATTATCTGTCAAATCGGATACCGCATTGGCAGGAAGAACAAATTCATACTCCCTGGCGTACTCCAGACCCCTGTAGGCAAAACTCAGGGTTTTTCCGCTGACGATTCCCTCCAGTGGCTGTGCATCGAGAGTAGCAAACAAAGAATCGGCCAGTTTAATCTTTTCATCAAAACTGAGTACAATTTTTCCGGTAGCCGAAGCCCCGGCCGATTGATCGGCCGGCACAGAACTCAACAAAACAGGAGCCTTGCCGTCGTCGTAAATCAGGCCGCTTCCCGTAATGTAGATACCACTTATCGAAGTGCCGTCGTTGTTGGATTCGGTGCCCAGAACAGGCGAGGTATAATCGGGCAGCCAACGCACATAAACCTTGGGCGCATGATCGGCATCAGAGGGCAAACTAAATTCTGTGTCGTACCACACCTTATTGCCCGACAGGGTAATGGTGTCTACAGTCGTAAAAGTGGCATTATCCAGCGAATATTCCAGTTTAATTTTGGAATAGGCATTGTAATTGAACAAAAGCGCCGATGTTACTTTGATCTCGGTAAAATTGGTGGCATCAAAACTGATCTGGTAATAATATTTGTCAGTGAGATTCTTCCAGTTTACCGCTGCCGGACGTCCTTCGTAACCGCCGGCGGCCATTTGAGACTTATCCAGCCAGCCGGTGGCATTGCCCGCGGCATCTCTTAAGATAAGCGTCGAAGTACTGTTGCCTTCGGAGGCAAAATCGGCAGGACGTCCGCTGTTGCCCGGACGATAAAAATCCCAGCCGGCAATGAAGTCCACTGCGCTGTAATAGGCCGTTAAGTTGTAATCGCGGTTCATATCCAGCACCAACTCGCTGTTGGTTTCGCCCGAACTCCAGTTGTTGAAGGTCAAAATTTTGTTCCCGGCGGCTTTGAGGCTCACTTGCGTAGCTTCTTCGTAGCGAAGGGTGTCGTTGATTACAGTACCTGCCGGCGAAGCAGAGATCATATAGTCATTGGCACCGCCTTCGACCGACAATACCAGGCTGTATGTATTTAATTTGTCGAAAACAGCTATCAGATTGGTATCAGCCGTAATGGTGTGCACATAGGGATTCTCTTCCGACAGTACAGTGCCCTGCCCGTCTTCCCAATGCCTGAACGCATAACCAAAGTTTTTGTTGGCGGTCAGTGTTATTTCGGAACCTTCTTCAAAAGTATCTCCGGGAGGGCTCAGCGTAATGTCGCCTGCCTCTGCAGGAGAAAGGGCTGTATTAAGCTCGTATTTGGCCACCTCGATCAGGCTGCCTTCGATATCGCCTGTTATAGCAATAGTGTAAAAACCAATTTGCTTGTTAGAACCCAGGCTGTGTATGTAAATCTTGAAAACAAAAGGCTCCCCCGAAGCCGTCAGGCCCTCCAGGGGATAATCGTACACCGAAAAGAAGGGATCTACGTTGTTGCGGTTGGGTTTTAGATCTGAAGCGATTACCACTTCTTCTCCCTCGCCTGTTGTGCGAGTAAGCACCAATGCACCTCCATCGGTGCCAAAACGCGATGCTTTGAAACTGACGCGGGTAGGTGTAAACAGCAAACCCTTAGAAGGCTTGAGCATAAAACTAAGCTCATAACCAGCGGTAGCCGAGCCTGTCTGGGCATCGGGCTGAATTTTGGAATACTGTACACTTTCGGTATTGGGTGCCTGTATGCCGGTGCAAATCAGATGTGATCCGAGTACAAAACTGCTTAGAGTAAAGGCAGTGTCGTTGTTGATTTGAGCTATTGATGGATTGGCCGTGCCCTGATCAAAGGGCCAGGTGGCTGTAACCGATGTTTGAGCAAAAGTCGAAACCGCTGCCAGCAAAAAAGCAAACAAAAAAAGTCGTTGAATTTTCATATATGTTAATTTAGGATTTAATTTCAGACAAAAATAAACATTTTTTAGAACAGCTACAGCCACTTGTTGCAAAATTAAGCCGGCCCTAAACAAAATGCTCTGCCGTATTGCTTGGGACGCTGGGCAATCCATCGCTTTTTTATACCTTTGCAGCAAATTGTTTTGTTCGTTTATCATGTTTCAATATTCTGTCTGCCAGCCCCTGGCTCCCGATTATGTGCAAGGAGAAATAGCTTTGCCTGCTTCCAAAAGCATCAGCAACAGAGCTCTCATTCTCTATGCCCTGGCCGGAAGCAAACCGACTGAGGGCAAGGCCATAGAGGGAAAGAGTATCAAAATCGGTTTTGCCGATTGCGAAGACAGCGCCCTGATGTTGCAGGCCCTGCAGAGCCCCTCAGCCCTCAAGGACGCAGGAGCAGCAGGTACTGTTATGCGCTTTTTGACAGCCTATTACGCACAGACTCCCGGAGAATGGACGCTAACAGGAACAGCTAGAATGAAACAACGCCCCATAGGCTTACTGGTGGAAGCTCTCCGCCAACTGGGTGCAGATATCACTTATTTAGAGAATCAGGGTTATCCTCCCCTGCTGATAAAAGGCAAACAGCTCACAGGCGGCCGCCTGTCCATAGACGGCAGCATCAGCAGCCAGTACATTACGGCACTGATGCTGATCGGGCCATACATAGATGGCGGACTGGAAATAGAGCTGCTCAACAAAATCGCTTCTGCCCCCTATATTCGTATGACCCTTGGTCTGATGCAGGCTTTTGGCGCCAAACTGCGTTTCAGCGAAAATCGTATAAGCATCTCGCAAGGCATTTACACAGCTCCCGAAGCATTTCAGGTGGAAGCCGACTGGTCGGCTGCTTCGTATTGGTTCGAAGTGCTGAGCCTGGCCAAATCGGGACAAATCCTGCTGCACGGCCTGCAAGCCGACAGCCTGCAAGGCGACGCCCGGGTGATGGAATGGTTCCGGGACTTTGGCGTCCGGGCTGAATTCATCGACCTCCACGCCGAAAGAAAGACCTCTGCGGCCGGGAAAGTCCTGCCGGACACAATCACCGGCAAATTCACCGACGTATTCACCGACAATCCGCAAGCAATAAAACCGGGCAGCAAAGCACTGCTCCTGAGTAAAAGCGAACAGCAATGTTCCTTTTTCGAAGCGGATTTCAGCCAGCAACCCGACCTGGCTCAAACCTTTGTTGTAACGGCTGCTTTAAAGGGGATTCCATTTCGCATCGGCGGACTGGACAGCCTAAAGATAAAAGAAACCAACCGCCTGCAGGCTCTGATGCAGGAAATGCTTAAACTGGGTTTTGTTCTGGAAGAAAGCAGCCCCAATCTGCTCGAATGGCAGGGTAAAAAACAGCCGGCATCAGGCCGTATCAGCATAGCGACTTACGATGATCACCGCATGGCCATGGCCTTTGCCCCTGCAGCGCTTTGGATCAAAGATCAAAACAAAACAACACATTTCGAAATTGAAAAGCCGGCCGTGGTAGCCAAATCCTATCCCGGCTTTTGGGAGGATCTCAAAACCTGTGGTTTCACTTTGAATTTTAAATGACGATGGTTATTTGGATTTTGCTTGCCAGTCTTG
>JAQUTN010000133.1 GCA_028694375.1 Bacteroidales bacterium | reverse complement strand
TCGGTGGTGTTGCGTCCCGGCGAGAAATACACCAGTCACTGCATTTATCAGTTTGGAGTAAAATGCTGCGATAAGGACAAGGAATGTTGTGACAAGGGCAAAGATTGTTGCAAAAATAAAGAAGGAGCAGCCGGCTCCGATTCCTGTTGCCAAAAACCCTGTGGTGAAGCTAAAGAAAAACCTTGCGTAGCCTCTGAGGCAAAACCTTGCGCTGGTTCCGAAACAAAACCCTGTAATAAGAAATAGAGAGAAATTACTTTTTTAAAAACCTTAATATTAACTAATTAATCTTTTGTTATGACTAATAACGCTGGTTTTACAACCCTCGACTACATCATCTTTATTGCGTACGCTGTGATGATTGTTGGGCTCGGTCTTTGGCTTTCGCGCTCCAAAAAAGGGGTGGAGAGAGATTCCAAGGATTATTTTCTTGCCGGTGGCAAGCTTTCATGGTGGGCTATTGGTGCCTCTCTGATAGCGGCCAACATTTCGGCTGAACACTTTATCGGAATGTCCGGTTCCGGTTTTCGCATTGGCTTGGGTATTGCAGCCTACGAATGGCTGGCAGCCATAACCCTGATTTTGGTGGCAAAATACTTGCTTCCCATTATGCTGGACAGGAAAATCTTTACCATTCCTCAACTGGCCCGTGAACGTTACGGCAAAGGAGTGGCTTTCTTTTTCTCTTTCTTCTGGTTGTTGGTTTACGTTTTTGTCAACCTCACTTCGGTAGCCTGGCTGGGAGCTTTGGCTATGGACCAGATTTTGGGCGTCCCTCAAATGTACGGAGTAGTCGGTTTACTCTTGTTTGCCGGTATTTATTCTATATACGGTGGTTTAAAAGCCGTAGCCTGGACCGATGTGTTACAGGTGATATTTTTGGTGGGTGGTGGTCTCATCACCGCCTGGTTTGCTCTGGCAGCTGTCAGTGGTGACGCCAACAGTGCTATTGAAGGGTTCAAAATTATTTTTAGCAAAATCAAAGAAACAGAAGGCGACTTGCATTTCAGCATGATTATTGACCAAAATATTGACGGGGAACGTTTTAAAGAGTTACCCGGCTTGGCGGTAATTTTTGGTGCTATGTGGCTTACCAATCTCGGCTATTGGGGATTCAATCAGTATATTATTCAAAAAGGCTTGGCAGCCAAGAATTTACAGGAAGCAAAAAAAGGTTTGATCTTTGGTGGTTTCCTCAAAATACTGATTCCTCTTATTGTTGTAATTCCCGGTATTACCGCTTTTGTAATGTTTCAACATCAGGGAGAATTCCCCGGTTTGCATGAAACCCTGAGTGGAACTATAGGAAGGGCAGACGACGCTTATCCCTGGTTATTACGCAACTTTGCCCCAGTTGGAATACGCGGTCTGGCTTTTGCCGCCCTGGTGGCTGCTGTAGTGTCTTCGCTGGCTTCGATGCTGAATTCCACTTCGACCATTTTTACCATGGATATTTACAAACAACAGATCAACAAAAAAGCCAGCGAAAAACAATTGGTTCTTGTAGGTCGACTTACCGCTATTGTAGCTTTAGTCATTGCTGTTATCTCAGCCAAACCTTTGTTGGGAGGAATGGATCAGGCCTTCCAGTATATTCAGGAATTCACAGGCTTTATTTATCCCGGAGTTGTTGTTGTATTTGGTATGGGCCTGCTTTGGAAAAGAGCAACCAATACCTCTGCTTTATGGACTACCATTGCGACCTTACCGGTTGGTATTATCATGAAAATAGCCTTGCCTGATTTACCCTTTATTCTTCGCATGGGTTATGTTTGTATGATTTTGATTTCGATGGCCGTCATCATTACTTTCCTGGACAAAAAGCATCAGGTTGCGGAAGAACCAATATCGCCTGCAAAACGCAAAGGTCTGGTAAAAGCCGGTTGGTTCTTTGCTATCGCTGCAGTTGTAACGCTTGTCAGCGCAGCTATTTTTGGAACAGACTGGTTTGGTCTCAGCCTCAGACACATTGGTTTCCACTCCATTTTACTGTTAACCTTCCTTCTGGGCTTCCTGTCCATTATGATGTTTACCAACGCTAATTCCACCCATAAGGACGCTAAGGCTTACGAGATGAATACGGGCTTATTCAAAACCGATACAGGCTTCCTGCTGGGAGCCATGGGAATAGTCGTAATCATTGTTGCTCTTTACGCTGTATTCTGGTAATTATTTTTAGGTGAACCCGGTTATTGCCGGGTTCACCTACTCATATTAAAGCTCACTCAATTTTTGTACCTACTCAGTTGAAGGCATGAATTCATTTTATATTGAACATCCCCGATTTTTTGTATCTGTCGATTGCCTGGTTTTCGGCTTTGCAAACGGGCAGTTGAATCTCTTATTGAGCAAGCGCAAAATGGAACCCGCCCAAGGCACCTGGTCCCTGCCCGGTGGCTTTATTGAAGAAAATGAAAGTGCCGAAGCTGCTGCAGAGCGTGTACTATCCAATCTGACCGGACTCGAAAATATTTACATGGAGCAATTGAAAATGTTCAGTCAGCCGGGACGCGATCCGGGAGAAAGGGTGCTTTCTGTCGCTTTTTATGCATTAATTGATCTTGGGCAGGAAGCTTTAGAAATTAAACCTTCCTACCAGGCGTATTGGTTTAATATTAACAAACTGCCGGACTTGATTTTTGACCATCCCGAAATGGTGGATTTTGCTTTAAAGACTTTGAGACATACTGTTTCAACCAAGCCTGTTAGTTTTAACCTCTTACCCGAAAAATTTACGCTTCCTCAAATGCAAACCCTGTTCGAAGCTATTTACGACCGGCCTCTGGATAAACGTAATTTTAGAAAGAAAATACAGTCCATGCCTTTTTTGGTTAAATTGAATGAAAAGGACAAGCTGAGTTCAAGGAAGGGAGCCTTTTTATATACCTTTGACAACATGAAATACGAAAAAGCAAGGCAAAACGGCTTTTGCTTCAACTTATAAGAATATTTTCCTCATGGAACTACAAATAGTAAAAGAAAAAGTATTTAAGGCCAACCTCGATTTAGTTCAACACGGCCTGGTTATTTTCACCTGGGGCAACGTGAGTGCCATCGACAGGGAAAGAGGCCTGGTAGTGATTAAGCCTTCGGGTGTGGCTTACGAAGATATGAAGGTTGAGGACATGGTAGTGCTCGATCTGAACGGACAAAAACTGGAAGGAAAACTAAAACCTTCGTCCGACACGGCGACTCATCTGGAATTGTACAAAGCTTTTCCTGAAATTGGCGGAGTAGTACACACCCATTCTACTTTTGCCACTGCCTGGGCTCAGGCAGGCCTTGCCATTCCAAATATTGGTACTACCCAGGCCGACTACTTCAGCCGTGAAATACCCTGCACCCGCGACATGAACGAAGAGGAAGTGATGGGCGAATACGAAAAACAAACCGGCCTGGTTATTGTGGAAACTTTCAAAGACATCAATCCTGTTCAGGTACCCGGAGTCTTGGTCAAAAACCATGGCCCCTTTGCCTGGGGTAAATCGGCTGACGATGCTGTGCACAATGCCGTAGTGATGGAACAGGTAGCCAAAATGGCTCACATAGCCTTCTCTGTCAATCCCAAACTAACAATGAATCCTTTACTAATCAAAAAGCATTTTTTTCGTAAACACGGGCCAGGCGCCTATTATGGTCAATAATAATAAATAACACTCTATTAATAAACAAAACTTACCCTATTATGAATTATCGTGATCTTGAAGTATGGTTCATTACCGGTGCACAATTGTTGTACGGTGGTGATGCAGTTGTGGCTGTTGATGCACATTCCAATGAAATGGTCAAGGGCTTGAACGATTCCGGCAGGCTGCCTGTGAAAGTAATTTACAAAGGTACTGTCAATTCCTCTGACGAAATATCGGCCGCTTTCAGAACTGCCAATGCAGATACTAAATGCATCGGTGTCATTACCTGGATGCATACTTTTTCTCCGGCCAAAATGTGGATACACGGCCTGATGGATTTCAAAAAACCTTTGCTGCATTTGCATACTCAATACAACGAAAAGATACCCTGGGATACTATGGATATGGATTTTATGAATCTGAATCAAAGTGCTCACGGAGACCGCGAATTTGGCCATATTACCAGCCGCCTTCGCAAACCCCGTAAAGTGGTGGTTGGTTATTGGAAAGACAAAAGTACCCAGGACAAAATTGCCGTTTGGATGAGGGTTTGCGCCGGTTGGGCTGATGCTCAGAATATGCGCATCATTCGCTTCGGTGACAATATGAACAACGTGGCCGTGACCGACGGTGATAAAGTGGAAGCCGAAATTCGTCTGGGTTATCACGTGGACAATGCTCCCATCGCCAAATTGGTACCTTATGTCAATGCTGTTACCGATGCCGAAATTGATGCTTTGGTGGAAGAATACGACAAATTATACGACATTGCTCCCGATGCGGCCAAAGGAGGTGAAAACCACAGCCATTTACGTGCCGCCGCTGCTCAGGAAATTGGCCTGCGCCGTTTCCTGGACGAAAAAGGGGCTAAGGCTTTTACCTCCAGTTTCGACGAGCTGGAAGGCATGGATCAACTTATGGGCTTTGCAGCTCAACGCCTGATGGCCGATGGCTACGGTTTTGGTGCCGAAGGTGACTGGAAAACAGCTGCTCTGGTCAGAACCATGTACGTCATGAGCCTGGGCCTCGAAGGCGGAGGTTCTTTCCTGGAAGACTATACCCTGAATTTTGATGGCGAAAACAGTTCCGTTCTTCAGGCACATATGTTGGAGATCAGTCCTGCTATTTCGAAAGTTAAACCCAAAATTCAGGTTCATTTCCTGGGTATTGGCGATGCCGGCACCTGTGCCCGCCTGGTCTTTACAGCTCACGAAGGCGAAGGAGTTGCCTGTACCATAGTGGATATGGGCAATCGTTTCCGTATGATCGTTAACGACGTGAAAGTGATCAAACCCAAGGCTCTGCCTAAACTGCCGGTAGCCAGTGCGCTCTGGATTCCTCAACCCAACTTCGAAGTGGGTGCAGGAGCCTGGATCCTGGCCGGAGGTACCCACCATTCCAGCTTCTCTTTCTCGCTTACCAAAGAATACATGGAAGACTATGCCGAAATCGCTGATATTGAATTGCTGCTTATTGACAAGGATACTACCATTCGTCAGTTCAAACAGGATATGCGTACCAACGAAGTTTATTATATGTTGAACAAAGC
>JAQUTN010000015.1 GCA_028694375.1 Bacteroidales bacterium | reverse complement strand
GGTATAGGGATTCTCTCCTGTTCCAAAGGAGCCTTCGGAATATTCATCAAACATTCCGTTCTCCTGATAACTTACAGTCATGAATTGACCCCAGGAGTTTCCGGTCTCGTAGAATTCCTCGGTTCTGAAAGAAACGGGATATTTTCCGGAATAAACCACCTTGGTTGTATCCGCATGGTATGGGCCGGTACTAATGATAAACAGGGTGTCGACAACAAAGACAAAATCTGTTCTGTTCACTCCTTCAGAAACTATTGCCTTAAGGTTGGGAGTCAATCCGGCAGTATTCATATGGAAACGCCCCCTTGGTACATACCTGCCGTGGCTGGCGTATTCGTAAGTGGTAGTACCCATGCTTACCAATTGTCCCGAAGCATTATATACATAACTAACCGAAGAATTATCGGACGAACCTACGTATTCAACGCTTACAATTCTTCCTATTTCATCGAAAGTGGTCAAATTGTAAGTGGTGTCTGTACTAAACTCTTTGATTGTTTTCACCGGCCCTCTCAACTGAAGCTGTGTAAGGGCTGAACGCTCCCAATAATTTTTGGTGGTTTCAGGATCATCTCCGCCGTTTACGGGATCGCAAGAGACCATTGTATAGGCAAATAAGCCTAATGCTATAAATAAAATACCTTTTTTCATGACTAAAATTTTTAATTACAATTGATTACTAAGTTTACAATTCAGGTGATGCATTTATAATTATTGTTTTCTGAACTTGAGGACTTGCTTTTGCTCTCCCGCTCGCAGTTCGAGCAGATAAATGCCGCTTTGAAGGCCGGTAACATCCACTTGAGCCCGGTTCGTTTGGGTATTAAGCAACACCCTACCACTCAAATCGATAAGTCTTACCTGAATTGTTCCCTCCATGCCGCTTATCAACAGGGTGTTTCCCTGATGAATCAAATAAGTGTTGCGTGCCTTCTGTTGGAGTTTTTCCACACTGTTTTGCATCGCAGCCACAATGCCTTCTTCGGTAATTTCGTAATCGACGTTTTCAATAATGGCCGCATCAGACGATAAGACCACTGTATTTACCGATGTCATGGCTTTGCCTTCCACGTTCATTAACACATCGTAAGAACCGGCAGGTACGTGATCAAAAAGATAAAGCCCCTCTTCGTTACTGGTGGTAAAGGATTTAACCTGACTGTGGTCTGAGGATGCCACCAAATACAATTCGTAAGCCGGTAAAGCCGTGCTGCGCATAGCTGCTTCATCATCGAGCAGGCGGATTGTCCCACTAATTTGCCCGCTGACGCCTGCATTTACTGTCAAATCAACTGTTTGAATACTTAGAATTAAAGGATCGATCTCGTCTGTTGTAAACGACACTATTGCGGCATTCTCCCAAAGTAACTCACCTGGGAAATAAGTATTTAAGCTGTGGAGAGTTTCCGACTGTGCATTGCCCTGACTACGCAAGGTATATTCGCCTTCTCCGACCACAAAAGCTCCCCGGCCTTCGATCAATTCAAGTGTATCCAGCACGACGAATCCCTCATTGCCCAAGCCCAGTAATTCAATGTTGTCTGTTGCGGAGACCTCGCCAATTTGAGAAATTATTGGAAGATTTCCCACTTTGTAATAACTCGAGAAATAATCGAAATCATTCATATTGGTCGTAACGAGCCGACCATAACTTTCTTCCGGAAAACGGAGTACGACTTTATCTCCCGAAAAATCATAATCTTCTACCAGTTTTAAGTCCCAATTGTCTATAATAGTATCGCCGTCTTCCGTGAAAATCTGCAGACCGCCGTTAGGACATTCACGCACTATTTCAATTTTATCGTCACTAACTATGTCGTGCATATTTACCCAAACTACGCTGTGCATATTATCCTGTTCGAATGTCAGGCTTTTGTGCAGACTCCGATCTTCGTTATAAATACTGACCGTGGTATCGTTATAATCAACAAGTTTCGCCAGGCCCCGGCTGTCGAAAAAAATACCTCCGGAAGCCAATTCTTCGTAATCGGGCAGAGAATATATGGTATTTCCGTATTTTTCTTTCATGCAGTATTTTTCGACCGATGATAAATAGTAGAATTCACCGGTTCTATAATCTGTCAGGCTGTCAACTGCCGTTTTATAGAAAGAACCGTCCAGATTGTATAAAACAAGATCATGATCCTTATAGATATCTTCGTAGGCAGCTGCAATATTGTTGTTTCTGCCCAGTATGCGTCTGTGTCCTTCGTCAAAGGTAATGCCTTCATACATTATTCCATGCGGCATCTGCAATTCAAGGGTTCCACTGGATAAATCGTATACCTGCCCGGTATAAACATAAGTGGTATACCAGCCTCCGCCCTCGTAATAGGCGGTGTCTTTGGACCATAAGCGGTTTACAGCCAATTTGGCTTCGCCATTTACATCGAATGTTTCAAAACCATGATAATTGCTCAATACCGTAAACACGGAATCTCCGTTTTCATCGAGTACACCGACAAAAACACTCCAGGTTTCGTCGGTAAATTGAGAAACAAAGGCACTGTCGCCTGTGGAATATTTGTAGACCAGGTATTGTTTTAAGGTGTCCTGTTCTACGCTATTCACGAGCTTCAATCCTCCAGCCCAAAAATTCAATTGTGCACCGGGAGCAGGCAATGATAGTTCCAGAGTGCTACTTTGACTAAGGTCAGGATTATATAAATGAATATATATAGGTTCTCTAACTTCTTCGTCAATACTGTATTTCTGCATTAACTGAAAAAAAACATCCTCAGAGTTTTCAAGACTAAACTTGCCATAGGCTAACAAATCGTTGTTATTGATCGAAGGAACTTTGTTTCCTTCCAGATACTGAGCTGCGTAAAGCAGGCTGCTGCCGGCAAAAAACAGTAGTAGCAGTAAAATAGATACTTTATTTTTCATAACGCTTTTTTTTAGTATGATTTTGATCGGATTATTCATTAGGGCCTTTTTTTAATCAGAAAACAAAAATATAAATTGGGGCCCTGAGTGCTTAGGCAAAAGGTAAAATTAAGGCCGTAAAAGATACATTTTTCAATGTAAAATGCCTATTTTTGGGCATAAAACAAAATCTATGTTTAAAACAGTTTTATTGTTGACACCTGTGTATGTAACCTTTTTCTGGACCTTGGTTCTGAATACCGCGAACAGACACAACAACGACCGTGCCAGGCTGTTTCTGGGAAAATTTATGCTTTTTACCTGTATCTTGTATTTTTCTCATTTTCTATTCTTCTATCCCCTGCCTCAGGTTTACATATATTTTGACGCCCTTTACCAATATGCCTCCCTGATGGTATATCCTCTGTTTTATATCTACATTCGTCTTTTAACTGTGGATGAGAATTTTGAGCTTAAAAAACATTATAAGTACATTGTTGTACCCCATTTGCTTTTTATAATTTATTCCATCGGAATATTAATCAGCCCTCACGAGAATTATCAAACATTGATTACAGACTACGAAAACAGCCCCTGGAATTTCCTGAAAATAGTATTAATCAGCATGAAAATCACTTTTTTAATTCAGGTAATTCTATGTGTTACAGGCAACACCATTTTATTAAAAAAATACAAACACAGCGCCGGCCAATACTATTCCGACATAGAAGACAGCAGAATTTATAAGGCAGAATTACTCAATTTGTGCATTATTCTGACAGGTATTTCCTCTTTTGTTCTCGGAATGCTTGGACGCGATTTCTTTTTGGCTGAACCTGTGGCCATAGCTATCGCTTCCTTGGTTTTTTCCAGCTTGCTATTTGCAATAGGTTTGCTTGGTAATGTGCAGAAAGTAGTCAATCCGGGCTATGAAACCGACAGCAGCGCACAACCGACAGCAAGCTTTGCCACCGAGCAGGAAATGGAACACTTCAAAGCTGAAGTTTCTCCAAAAATACTGCGCCTGTTTGATAAAGACAAAATCTATCTGAACAGCAAACTCACCATAAGAGACGTGGCCCAAATAGCCGGAACCAATCGCACTTACGTGTCCAACTTCATAAATACCCGTTTTAATCAAAACTTTTGCAGTTTTGTAAACCATTACAGACTTGAAGAGTTGCAGAGAACCATCTGGGAACACCCGGAATACACCATCAACACTCAGGCCGAGCTTTGTGGTTTCGGATCTGTAGACTCCCTGAAAAGAGCTGTATACTATAGCTACGGAATTTTATATTCAGAATGGAGAAAAGTCTTGCTAAGCAAAAGAGAGAAAACTCAGGATAGTTTAAAAGCCAAAGCGTAATTACGGATTTGCTTCAGCATTGCTGTAAAACCGTTGGCCCTGTTGGGCGACAGGTGTTCCCTGAGCCCTATGCGCTCTATAAAATAAAGGTCAGCTTTCAGTATTTCGTCCGGAGTTCGGCCCGAAAAAACTTTCAGCAACAGATAAACCAAGCCCTTCACTATAACAGTATCGCTTTCGGCCTCAAAAAAAACTTTGCCTTCTTTGTAGCTGGCGCTTATCCATACCCGACTTTGACATCCTTCTATCAGGTATTGAGGTTTTTTGTATTGTTCATCCAGCGGGCTTAAAGAATTGCCCATGTCGATCAACAATTGATATTTGTCCATCCAATCTTCGATTTCGTCGAAGGACTGAATAATGTTATCCTGAATTTCGTTTATACTCATTTCTTTCCTTTTCAATTAAACATTTTATAGATTCTGCGCAATGCAGCCGCCAGGCGATACACTTCTTCGGTAGTATTGTAAAAGGCAAAAGAGGCACGAACACAAGGACCTGTGCCCAAACGTTCCAGCAGAGGCTGAGCACAATGATGCCCGGTACGCACTGCAATTCCTAACTTATCGAGCATCATGCCAACATCGTAGGCATGTATGCCTTTTAATTGAAAGGGGATTATGGCATGTCTGTCCGGTATATTTCCAAGCAACTGAAAGCCTTCTACTTTCCCGAGTTCCTTCAGAGCATAATCCGTCAATTGCCTTTCGTAAGCATGGATGTTGTCCATACCAATTTTCTGAATAAAACGCAAAGCCTCAGCCAGGGCTGCCGTTCCGATAAAATCAGGTGTCCCGGCTTCAAATTTAAAGGGAATTTGATTATAGGTTGTTTTTTCGAAATGCACCTGGTCTATCATTTCTCCACCTCCCTGGTAAGGAGGCATTTTCTCCAAAAAGAAGCGTTTAGCGTACAAAACACCTACTCCCGTCGGCCCAAAAATCTTATGGGACGAAAAGGTATAAAAATCCGCATCCAAAGCCTGAACATCCACCGGCCTATGGGCAACCGCCTGAG
Source organism: Bacteroidales bacterium (assembly GCA_028694375.1). GTDB lineage: Bacteria > Bacteroidota > Bacteroidia > Bacteroidales > UBA1402 > UBA1402. The sequence continues at coordinate 19,775 of JAQUTN010000015.1, read as the reverse complement.
CTCCGTCTACCAATACAGGAATGCCTTGTTTGTGAGCCAGTTCAATAATTGGCCCGAGTGCATTTTCAACTCCCAGCACGTTCGAAATCTGTGTAATGGCAAGTAATTTTACTTTTGGACCCAATAATTTTGCGTATTCATCCAATAATAAACAGCCATCATCGTTTATGGGAATCACCTTAAGAACCATTTTTTTACGCTCGCACAAGAGTTGCCAGGGAACAATGTTGGAGTGGTGTTCCATGCTTGAAATCAAAATCTCATCACCCTCCCGACAAAAAGCTTCTCCAAAAGAAAAAGCCACCAGGTTGATAGATTCGGTGGTTCCACGGGTAAAAACAATTTCATCCGATTCTGCCGCATTGATAAAGCCCTGCACCACCACCCTTGCCCCTTCGTGAGCTTCGGTGGCCTGTTGACTCAATAAATGCACGGCCCGGTGGACATTGGCATTATGACTGAAATAGGCTTCTTCGATTCTTTTGACCACACAGCGTGGTTTCTGAGTAGTGGCCGCGTTGTCCAGATAGACCAAAGGCTGTCCGTACACTTTTTGTTCTAAAATGGGGAATTGCTTTCTTATGGAAGCTACATCAAAATTCGATTCCATGACCTCGGTATTATTCTCAACAAATATCGCAGCCGGCGCAAGCGCTCATCTGTTTGCGAAAACGCTTGCCCACCAGATTGTGTATCCTGTTCCTGAGGGGAATTAATTGTATTCCCTCAATTATATCTGCCACAAAAGCAAATTTAAGCATCATCCGGGATTCCTGCTCCGAAAGGCCTCTTGATCGCATATAAAACAAAGCGCTTTCGTCAATTTGGCCGGTAGCCGATCCGTGGCTGCATTTGACGTCATCGGCGTATATCTCCAGCTGAGGCAGGGCATTCATCCTGGCTCCGGTCGAATTGCAGAGATTGGCATTGGACTGATAAGCAGAAGTCTTTTGCGCATTGGGATGCACCAGCACTTTTCCGGCAAACACCCCTCTCGATTCATCGTCCAGAATATATTTATACAATTGACGGCTGCTGCAATCAGGCACTACATGCTCCACACTGACATGATAATCGGCAAACTGTTTCTGATCGAGCAGACAAAAGCCGGATAACTGCGATTCGGCGTGTTTGCCCAACATTCTTAGTGTTAAATTATTGCGCGTAACTCCGTTGTTCAGGGTGATTCCGTTAACAAACACCGAAGAAGAATCGTGTTGGTCTATAAAAGTGTTGCTAATCCTGGTATTGTAGGGGTGAGTCATTTCCAATTCATAGTATTCCAATCTGGCCTTTTCACCGACAAAAACTTCGGTAACCTGGTTTGACAAACATCGATTCCTGGTCATACTGTGATCACAAATCATCAGTTTAACCGAAGCTCCGTCTTCGAGAATGACAAGATTCCTTCGGTTGGCCATTTGTTCGATTTCACCGTGAAAGAGTTGTATCAGTTGCAAAGGCTGTTCAATTTCAACACCGGCAGGCACGAACAAAAGAAAACCATCCTGGGCCATGGCTGTGTTTAAAGCGGCAAAAGCATCGGTAGATTGTCCGGCAAGACGGTCGTAATAAGCAGCCATGAGTTCGGCATGATCCCGCAGTATGCTATTGATGCTGCCTAACAACACGCCTTGGGGTAATTTCTGAGGTTTGGGGTCGGGGTAATACACATCGTTGACCACAAAAAACAACTTAGTGGACAAACTGGGGACCTCGCAGCGAAAAACCTTAGACGGGTGTGCCGGGGCTGACATACGGTAGAGATTCATTCCATAATCAATCTCCAGAAGGCCGTTCAACTGACATTGCCGGTAAGCTTCGTCTCCGGGGCCCGGAAAGCCGTTCTTTTCAAAAAGCCCAATGGCTGCTTCCCGTTTTGCATCCATCAGGGGAGCAGAATATTGCCTGAGCACTTCCCTGTAATTCCTGAACAGATTTATGTAGGTAGTTTCTTTTCCCATTTTAGTCTTTCAATTCTTGTTTGACCCAGTCGTAGCCTTGCTTTTCCAGGTCTTTGGCCAACTGAAAATCCCCGCTTTTTACAATACGCCCGTCAAAAAGCACGTGCACCTTGTCGGGGACAATATAATCCAACAATCTTTGATAATGGGTAATTACTATACAAGATTTTTGGGGAGTCTGTATTTTGTTTACCCCTTGGGCTACTATGCGTAGTGCGTCTATGTCCAAACCACTGTCGGTTTCGTCCAGAATGGAGAGTATGGGATCGAGCATAGCCATCTGAAATATTTCGTTACGCTTTTTTTCTCCTCCCGAAAAACCTTCGTTAACCGAACGGCTGGTCAGGGTATTATCCAATTCTACCAAGGCTTTTTTTTCTCGCATCAGCTTTAGAAAGTCCGAGGCGTTCATAGCTTCCTGATTGCGGTATTTTCGATGTTCGTTTACGGCTGTGCGCATAAAATTAACCATGCTGACACCGGGAATTTCCACCGGATACTGAAAACTCAAAAACAGGCCTTCGCGCGAACGATCTTCGGGAGGCATGCTTAAAAGATCCATGCCCTTAAAGCGAACCGTTCCTTCGGTAACAGTAAAGGCCGGATTGCCTGAAAGCACGGCAGATAATGTACTTTTCCCAGAGCCGTTGGGCCCCATAATGGCGTGTATCTCTCCCTCTTTCACCGATAAATTCAATCCTTTCAGGATTTCTTTTTCTCCAATGGAGGCATGCAAGTTCTTTATTTCCAACAACATAAATCTATTCTTTATGGCCTTGGCCCGTATTTTTTTCTTTGCTTGTATTCTATCTTTTGACGGCCTTGACCTTTTTTCTGTATTGTGTGGTTTTCGGCCTGGATTTATTACCCCTAGCCTTGACTGGGGTTTTCTTTTTTTTCCCGGCATTTTTTGTAAACCAAGCCCTGATAAAAACCAGTAAACCCACAATCAGAAGCATTAAGGCGATGGCACTCATCAAAAGCTGTTGCCTGTTAAGCTCGCTTTCGAGGCCGAGGGAGCTGAACAACAAATAGCCCAGGCCTGCCAGGATCAAGAAGATAAAGATGGCTGCCCAAATAGCTCTGTTGCTCTTTTGAATAGGAGCCTCTTCGTCGTCTATCCGACTGCTCTGATCAGCTGAAGTTTTCCTTTGGGTTTTCATCTTGCTGTCTATATTGTTTATTCCAATCAACGATGGCTCTTATGGCTATCAGTGTAAAGAGGACAAAAAGAATGGCTGTAAAAAACAGGCCCATATAAGCATAAAGTGCGGTACTCAATACATCAACAACTATCCAGATAATCCAGTTGTCCATTACTTTTCTTGAAAGTAAAAACTGCCCTGTAACACTGGCCACCGTCAACACCGCATCCAGCCTGGGAAAGGCCGGAGGATCGATTAATTCCGGAAACCGGGATTGAAAATAAATAATTCCTTCACTCCACAGGCCACCGAACACCAAAATAATCAGCATCACCAGAACCCACCGGCCCTTAGTTAAGCGACGTATGCGCAACTCCCTGTTTTTCCCTTCCTGTCCGGGCTTTGGATGCTTCCAGTGAAAATACCCGTAAAGACTGAAAAAGAAATACACTGTTTGCAACAGCATGGCAGAGTACAAATGTGCCTGATAAAACACCACAAAGTACACCACATTGTTGAGCAAACCAAACAAAAAATTGACAGAGAGCGCTTTTGAGGCCAAATATACCGCCACCAGCCCGCTAATCAATCCGATTAATTCCAGCAGGCTCATGGAATGACCCCAGATCGAAAACAATACTACATCCTGAACCAACATATTATCCTACACTCCCTTCCAGGGAAACCTGTAACAATTTTTGTGCTTCAACGGCAAACTCCATGGGAAGCTTGTTGATTACTTCCTTGGCATAGCCATTCACTATAAGCCCTATGGCCTCTTCGGTTGATATGCCGCGCTGATTGCAATAAAACAATTGATCCTCGCTGATTTTCGAAGTGGTGGCTTCGTGCTCAACCACCGCTGTTTCGTTGTTTATTTCAATATAAGGAAAAGTATGCGCCCCACAGGTATCGCCCAGCAACAAACTGTCGCATTGGGAATGATTGCGGGCATTGGATGCTTTAGTAGCAATCTTTACCAAACCACGGTAGCTGTTTTGGCTTTTACCGGCCGATATGCCTTTGGAAACAATAATACTGCGGGTGTTTTCGCCTAAATGAATCATTTTGGTGCCGGTGTCGGCCTGCTGATGATTATTGGTTACGGCCACAGAGTAAAATTCACCTACCGAATTGTTTCCGGCCAAAATACAGGAAGGATACTTCCAGGTGATGGCCGAGCCTGTTTCAACCTGAGTCCAGGAAACCTTGGCAGATTCTCCTTTGCACAAACAACGCTTGGTAACAAAATTATAAATACCACCCTTGCCCTCTTTGTCTCCGGGATACCAGTTTTGCACGGTGGAATATTTGACTTCTGCCCTATTGTTTACCACAATTTCAACAATAGCCACATGCAATTGGTTCTCGTCACGTATAGGAGCGGTACAGCCTTCCAGGTAACTGACATAGCTGTCGTCTTCGGCCACTATCAGGGTGCGCTCAAATTGGCCCGTATTGAAAGCATTGATTCTGAAATAGGTGGACAGCTCCATAGGACAACGCACCCCTTTGGGAATGTACACAAAAGAACCATCGCTGAAAACGGCACAATTCAGGGCTGCATAGTAATTATCAGTATAGGGCACGACTGAACCAAGGTAGCGCTTTATCAATTCGGGATGTTCTTGCACCCCTTCGCTGAAAGAACAAAAAATGATGCCTTTTTTGGCCAGGCTTTCCTTGAAAGTGGTCTTGACGGAAACACTATCCATCACTGCATCTACGGCCATGCCGGCCAATTGTCTGCGTTCCTGCAGCGGAATGCCCAGTTTATCGAAGGTTTTAAGTAAATCCGGGTCAATATCTTCCTGACTGTCTCCCGATGTTTTGCTTTTGGGAGCAGCATAATAAACCATTTTCTGATAGTCTATTTCGGGAATGTCCAAATGAGCCCATCCGGGCTTCTTCATGTTTTGCCAATGACGAAAGGCCTTGAGGCGAAATTCCAGCAGCCAGTCAGGCTCTTTTTTTTTAGAAGAAATCAAACGCACAACATCTTCATTCAAGCCCTCGGGAATACTTTCGGTTTCTATATCAGACACAAAACCATATTTGTATTCACCGGCAGTTACCTGGGTGATGATGTTCTTGTCTTCGGATGATTTCATAATTCAAATACTTTGCGGGGCAGGCTCTGCTTTCTGAAGGGCTTCGGGGATTTTGATGTTCCAGTCTTCAAAATGAATAAAAGGCAACACCGAGGGGGCAAATTTCGAAAGGGGTTCATAAAAAAGAGAAGCGCTGCTTTTTTCCTGATGGAAAGACGACTTTCCTTTATCAAAATAGTCGAAGACATTTGCCACTATACTCAGCACAAAGAGGTAGAGAAACACTGCAATTATCCCTCCGGCCAGGCGATTGAGCCAACCCAGCATAATCATTTTAACCAGCTTACTTAGCAAAATTGCAACAAAATGAAACAAGATGACCGTTACTACAAATAAAACAATAAACGAAATCACCTGCACCACTTTGGGGCTGGCCGATTCAAAAAGTTGCGAAATATAAGGTGCAAGCAAATACGACAGAGCTTTCGCTGCAAAAATACCACATATTACGCCGGCTATGGCTCCGATAGTCTGAATAAGGCCTTTACGCAAGCCATCAATTAAGCCCAGGAGGGCAACAATCAAAATGATAATGTCGTAGAGATTCATACACTACAAGGTCTTTTTTACTTCTATTTCTTCATAAGCTTCGATAAAATCGCCCACTTTGATGTCGTTGTAGTTGTTAATATTCAGCCCACACTCATAACCCGATGCAACTTCTTTGACATCTTCCTTGAACCGCTTTAAAGAGCCCAATTCTCCGGTAAATACAACAATACCGTCGCGAATAAGCCTGATTTTGGAGCCTCGCTTAATTTTCCCTTCTTTAACCATACATCCGGCTACTGTGCCGACTTTGGTAATCTTAAAGACTTCACGCACCTCGACTGTCGAAGTTATCTCTTCCTTGATTTCCGGAGATAGCATACCTTCCATAGCCGACTTAATTTCTTCGATGGCATCGTAGATAATTGAATAAAGACGAATATCTACACCATCGCGTTCGGCCATCCTTCGGGCTGCCATGGATGGACGCACCTGGAAGCCGATAATAATGGCATCAGAAGCAGAAGCCAAAGTTACATCCGATTCGGAAATCTGGCCGACTGCTTTATGAATTACATTTACCTGAATTTGTTCAGTACTCAAATTTATAAGTGAATCAGACAAAGCCTCGATAGATCCGTCTACGTCGCCTTTTACTATGAGATTCAACTCTTTGAAATTGCCCACGGCTATACGGCGTCCTATTTCGGCCAGCGTCAGAATTTTGCTGGTTCGCAGGCCTTGTTCTCTTTGCAACTGCTCTCTTTTGTTGGCAATTTCACGGGCTTCCTGTTCAGTGTCGAGGACGTTGAAATTATCGCCAGCCTGAGGAGCTCCGTTCAATCCGAGGATTAATACAGGCTCTGCGGGGCCGGCCGATTCCACGCGCTGTCCACGTTCATTGAACATAGCTTTGATACGTCCGTGATTAACGCCGGCAATGACAATATCCCCGATTTTCAGAGTGCCGTTTTCGACCAGCACCGTTGCCACATAACCACGGCCTTTGTCCAGAGTTGACTCGATAATTGAACCAATGGCACGTTTAGCGGGATTGGCTTTGAGTTCCAGCATTTCAGCCTCCAGTAATACTTTTTCAAGCAATTCTTTTACTTTTACACCTTGTTTGGCCGAAATATCCTGCGACTGGTATTTGCCTCCCCATTCTTCTACGAGATAATTCATCGAGGCCAGTTCCTGCTTGATTCTTTCAGGATCAGCTCCCGATTTGTCAATTTTATTAATAGCAAACACCATAGGGACACCGGCTGCGGAGGCATGATTTATCGCCTCTATGGTTTGAGGCATGACGTTGTCGTCGGCGGCCACAATAATGATGGCAATATCCGTAATTTTGGCACCCCGGGCACGCATGGCCGTAAAGGCTTCGTGACCCGGAGTATCAAGGAAGGTTATTTTTCGACCATCTTCCAGAGTAACATTGTATGCTCCGATATGCTGAGTAATACCACCGGCTTCTCCCGCAATCACATTAGCGTTGCGAATGTAGTCAAGAAGAGAAGTTTTACCGTGGTCTACGTGTCCCATCACCGTGATAATGGGAGGACGGGGAATCAAATCTTCTTCGCTGTCTTCGTCTTCCTGTATGGCTTCCAGCAGCTCTGCGCTGACATATTCTGTTTTGAATCCGAACTCATCGGCCACAAAATTGATGGTTTCTGCATCCAATCGCTGATTGATCGACACCATCTGACCTATGCTGATGCAAGTGGAAATTACTTTTACAACCGGAACATCCATCATGGTGGCCAGATCGTTAACGGTGACAAATTCGGTTATTTTAAGTACACTCTTATCCCGTATTTCTTTTTCTTCGAGCTCGTGCAGACGTTGAGATGCGGCTTCACGTTTTTCTTTGCGGTATTTGGTTCCTTTTTTGGGTTTATTGGTCAGGCGGGCAAGTGTTTCTTTAATTTGTTTGGAGACATCCTCCTCACTGACTTCGGTTTTTAGAACAGGCTTTTTCAGACGAGCTTTGGTTTTGTCGGTCCTGGAAGCCGGTGCATTATAATCACCGTTTACTCTGATTTTAACATCTTTGATGCGGCTGCGTTTTTTCTTTTTGGGGTCTGAAGCTTCGGTTTTTCCTTCGGCTTTTGCCTTGAGACCTTCGGCTTTTTTTCTTTCTTCACGCAAAGCCTGCTCCTGCAATCTTTTGTCTTCCTGCTCCTTGAGTTTTTCCTGTTTAGTTTTCTTCCTGGGCCTGGTGTTTTGATTCAGTGCATCCAGATCGATGGTGGTAACCACCTTGATGTTGGATTTAATAGTCCTTTTCCCCAGACTAAAGATTTCGGGTTCTCCGGATTTTGGAGCATCTGGTGTTTCCTCCTGAACTTCAGCTTGTTGAGGAGGAATCGTATTAGAAACCTCCTGTTCTTCTTTTTCGACGGGAACGATTTTCTTTTCTGCATGGACAGTTTCTTCTCTTTTGACAGGAGCAGCTTCGGCGACTTCAACCGGGCTAGTCTTTTCGGCTGCCGGCACTTCCTTAACAGGGGCTTTGACCGCAGGTGTTTCTGCAACAGGGATTTTTGCGGCAGTCTCTTCAACAGGAGCTTTTGCCGCAAGAACTTCGGCAACTGGTTCAGGTATAGGTAGTTCTTCTTTTTCTACTTTGGCCTTTTCGGTTACTTCTTGTTCAGAGATAGCCGGACTTGTTGCCTCAGGGATAACTTCTTCGCGAGTTTTTGTGGGTATTTCTTCCTTCGGTTGGGTTTCCTCCGTTTTTGTCTTTTTCGGCTCTGCTGCTTTAGGCTTAGCAATAGCATCCAGATCTATTTTGCCCAGAGTCTTGAATTGTTGTTGAACGCTTACGACAGGTTCTTGGGGAGCTTCTTGTTGTTTAGCAGGCTCAGGTATCACTTGTTCCGTTTCTGCTTCTGTAGTCCTGGCTTTCTCCTTTTGGGGATATAAAAGATCCTGCCCATCGCCAAATTCTTTGACAAGAAGCACATAGGCCTCTTCGCTGATTTTGGCGTTGGGATTGTTTTCAACCTCAAATCCTTTTTTTTGTAAAAACTCTACCAGAGTGCTGATACCCACGTTCAGTTCTCTGGTAATTTTATTCAATCGAACACTCGACATAAGCAAATAAATTAATTAATCTTCAAATTCTGCACGAAGGATGCTCATAACTTCATCCACAGTACTTTCCTCCAAATCGGCTTTTTCAATCAATGTTTCTCTGGAAAGGGCCAGTACATTTCGTGCAGTATCGCATCCTATGGCTTTGAGGGCTTCGATAACCCATTCGTCAATTTCATCCTTGAATTCATCCAGGTAAATATCGTCCTCTTCCAGTTCCTGGTCGGTTTCTCTGAAAACATCAATGGTATAATTGGTCAACATGCTGGCAAGCTTAATATTCATGCCCCCTTTGCCGATGGCCAGTGATACTTCTTCGGGTTTGAGCCAGACTTCGGCCTTTTTGTTGGCTTCGTCCAGCCTGATAGAAGAAATTTTGGCAGGACTCAGGGCTCTTTGAATAAACAAGCTGGTGTTGGATGTATAGTTGATGACATCGATGTTCTCATTGCGTAATTCGCGTACTATGCCATGAATTCTTGAACCTTTTACACCCACACAAGCTCCGACCGGGTCAATGCGCTCATCGTAAGACTCTACTGCGATTTTGGCTCTTTCTCCCGGGATGCGGGCCACTCTTTTGATGGTAATAAGCCCGTCATGGATTTCGGGAACTTCCAATTCAAAAAGTCTTTCCAGAAAAACAGGAGATGTACGTGACAAAACAATCTTGGGGTCGACAGCTTTGGGGTTGTTATTCTTGTTTTCAACACGCTCTATGACGGCACGAACGGTTTCTCCCTTACGATAAAAATCGCTGGGTATTTGTTCGTTCTTAGGCAGAATCAATTCGTTATTTTCATCGTCCAAAAGCAAAATTTCTTTTTTCCAGATCTGGTAGACTTCGGCACTTACCAATTGTCCCACCTGTTCAATGAAGCGATTGTAGAGACTTTCCTTTTGTAATTCCATGATTTTGGAAGCCAGGGTTTGCCGCAAATTTAAAATAGCTCTACGTCCAAAGGCACTGAAATACACCTGATCGGTAACTTCTTCACCTACTTCGTAATCGCTTTCAATTTTGCGGGCTTCGGTTAGGCTGATTTGACTTTCGGGATCCTCCACCTGATCGTCTTCTACTATTTCGCGATTGTGCCAAATTTCAAAGTCGCCGCTGTCGGGGTTGATAATCACATCATAATTCTCGTCCGAGCCAAATAGCTTTGCTATAACGCCACGAAAAGATTCTACAATTACGTTTATCATTGTAGAGCGGTCTATGTTCTTGGACTCTTTGAATTCCGAAAAAATTTCGACCAGATTGATTCGTTCTTCTGTTTTTGACATTGTTGTTGACATTGTGTTGAAATATCTATTAATTCTCTCGTATTTATCAAAATAGTATTTTGGAGCAGACAGAGGCTGTTTCCTCATGCGTATAGCTTTCCTGCTGTTCAATAAGCTTTGGCCTTTTTGCGCCTTCGGGTTTAATTTTTCGCATAACACTGACACAAAATTTCTCTTCGTCACAGCTTAAAAGTATCCCCGCTAACTTTTGTCCGTTTTTAAGACGAACATCAACCTCTTGGTTCAAGTGTTTTTGATATTGCCTGAAAACTTTAAAGGCTTGGCCTATGCCGGCAGAAGAAACTTCCAGGGCAAAATCAAGATCCAGGCTGCTCAGGCGGGACTCAATTTGTTTACTCAATTCTGCGCAATCATCGATGCTCACATTGCCTTGGACAGATTCAATTTCGATTGATATACGCAAATCGGAGCTGATATTGAGGTCAACCAAAAAAAAGGGCTTATTATTAATCCACTCTTCAACGTACTGATTGATAAGTTCTTTACTAATCATCCTTTTATATTAAGTAAAAAATGAGGGGAACTTTTGTCCCCCTCGCCTGTATCCTAACGGCCGCAAAATTACACAATATCAAGTGATTTGCAAAAAAAACGAGGATTATTTTATTCTGGTGGCTAAAAAATATACTTTTGCGCGGATTTTAATCCGGATTATTTATATGAAAAGCGTCTTTTACCCTGTTTTGATACTGTGGAGCTGTCTTGTATTTAGCTCTTGCTCCACTGTTTCGAATATTGTAAAAAATGAATTTGCAGAAAAAAATCCCGAAGACATTCTGCGAAATACCGCTGCCGAATACATTGTAAATTCGGGCATCGAAGGAGAAGCCGGCCGGTGGATTGCCACTCAAATGGAGATTCTGAAAATCATGCTAAGCGAGCAACTGGGAGATTCTGTAATGATACGCCAACCCGAAGAAGGCCTTTTGCTGGTTTTTGACTCCGACCGGCTTTTTAGACAAGGCCTTGAGTATGTAAAGGATTCTTCGGTCGAAACTTTACAAGTCCTTGCATCGGCTCTGCAACGTTTTCCGAACACCAGGTTATATATTTTGGTCCATACCGACAACAGCAGCTCAGAATTTATAGCACTTTCTCTAACGGACAAAAGAGCCAAAAACATCAAAAAAATCCTGGCCTCAAAAAGTTTAAAGCGCAGCCAAATCGTCGCCGAAGGACGTGGTTACGCCGTGCCGGTTATTTCGAACGAAAGCCCCGAGGGCCGAAAACTCAACCGCCGGGTAGAAATGGCCGTAACAGCTAATCATAAAATGATTCGTCAAGCCATAAAAAGCACTAAGGCAAAAAGATAATTCAGTCAAAATGCTTATCTTTGCACCCAAAATTCATAGATTATGCGTAAGAAAGCAATGCTGATGATTCTCGATGGCTGGGGTTTGGGAAATCATGGGAAAGAAGACATCATATACAACACCCCTACTCCTTACTGGGACTATTTGACAGCTAATTATCCAAACTCACAACTCCAGGCATCGGGCGAAAACGTGGGTTTACCTGACGGCCAAATGGGAAATTCCGAAGTAGGTCACCTCAACATAGGAGCCGGCAGAGTGGTATACCAGGATTTGGTAAAAATCAATATTGCCTGCCGCGACAACAGTATTCTTGAAAATCCCGGCATCAAGGCAGCCTACAGCTACGCAAAGCAATCGGGCAGGCAAATCCATTTTTTGGGCCTGGTTTCCGACGGCGGCGTACACAGCTCTATGGACCACTTGTTTAAGCTGATTGAAATCTCCAAACAATACGGCATAGAAAAATCTTTTGTACACTGTTTTATGGACGGCCGCGACACCGACCCCAGGAGTGGCAAATCTTTCATAGCAAGCCTGCAAAAACACCTGAATCAAAACACCGGAGCCATCGCCTCTATTGTGGGCCGCTATTATGCCATGGACAGGGACAAGCGCTGGGAACGCATCAAAGAAGCCTACGACTTGCTGGTAAAAGGCCAAGGAGTAAAAGCACAAGATATGGTTCAGGCTGTTCAGGAATCCTATGATCAGGGAGTAACCGATGAATTCATTAAGCCCATTGTTCATACAGACGCTCAGGGCAAGCCTTTGTCTACCATACAGGACGGCGACGTGGTCATCTTTTTCAACTTCCGTAACGATAGGGCCAAAGAGCTTACCATAGTACTGAGTCAACAAGATATGCCGGAATTCGGCATGAAGGCTCTCGATCTGGAATACTACACCATGACCCCTTACGATGCCACCTTTAAAGGCTTACATATTCTTTTCGACAAAGACAATGTCAGCAACACCCTGGGGGAAATTGTTTCCCGAGCCGGCAAAAAACAACTACGCATGGCCGAAACAGAAAAATACGCTCACGTGACATTTTTCTTTTCGGGAGGCCGCGAAAAAGAATTCGAAAACGAAGACCGCATACTGATTCCATCGCCCAAAGTAGCCACCTATGACCTGAAACCCGAAATGAGCGTAAACGAGGTTGGCGACGCCCTGAAGCAAGCTATTGAAACCGAAAAATACGATCTTATTGTTGTAAACTACGCCAATGGAGATATGGTTGGCCATACGGGTGTATATTCAGCCATTCAGGCCGCCGTCAAAGCCGTGGATGCCAATGTTGAAAAAGCTGTGGAAGCAGCCAAAGAAAAAGGCTACGAAGTAATTATAATTGCCGATCACGGCAACGCCGACAACGCTTTAAATCCCGACAATTCTCCCAACACTGCCCATTCTCTGAACCCGGTTCCTTTTGTTTACGTAAGCCCGAATACATCGGCCAAAGTAGATAAGGGTATACTGGCCGATGTGGCACCCTCGCTCTGCCATTTACTGGGCATAAACCAGCCTGCAGAAATGACCGGACGCTGCCTAATACACGACTAAGCCCGGAGTATGCTGCAGATTGATGAGACCATCATCAGCCTCGAAATAATTGATCAAACGTTTTGCTGCGATTTGAACAAATGCAGGGGCAGGTGTTGTGTAGAAGGGGAGTCGGGAGCTCCGCTGGAAGAAGATGAAATTGCAGAGCTGGAAAAAGCTCTGCCTGTGGTCTGGGATCAACTCTCGGGCAAAGCCCGTCAGCTCATTAGCGAACAAGGAGTGTATTACAGGGACGCCTCAGGCGAAACCGTCACCTCCATTGTTGATGGCAAAGACTGTGTCTTTACCTGCTACGACGAAAAAGGTATTTGTTACTGCGCCTTGGAAAAAGCCTGGAGAGAAGAAAAAATTCCATTTATCAAACCCATTTCCTGCCACCTCTACCCTATCCGGCTCTCTAAATTAGCCTCCGGGGGCACAGCCCTCAATTATCAGCGCTGGCAGGTTTGTCAGCCCGGCCAAATCAAAGGTAAAACCTTAGGTTTGCCACTTTACCAATTCCTCAAAGGCCCGCTGATCCGCAAATTCGGACAAGATTGGTACGATCAGCTCTGCGAAGCTGCCCGAATGCTCAAGGATTATCCACGGGCTGTTTAAAAAATGCCGGGATCGCTGTTTTTATTTTTATCCGGAATTAAGTTCAACTATTTGTCCTACTCTCTGCTCTCAATCTTGCCGCTGCCCTTGTACTTGATATTTTCATTCTTATTATCATTGACATTGTCATTAATATCGACATTGTCATTAGCCTTGCCCTTTTCAACATTCTGACCCTTACCTGTTCCCTGTTCCGAAACTGTCTCTGTTTTGTGCAAAGTTTTAAACGAAAGAATATGAATGCTTACGCCCAAGGCGATAAAAAGCAATAAAATTCTCAACCAAAGAATTTCCAGAACTAAAAAAGCTGAAATCAAGATGGTAATCCACAACAAGCTGACCGAGAATATTTTAGTGCTCAAGGGAATCGCTTTGTACTTCCTGTAATTCTCGATATACGGACCCAGACGAGGATGGTTCATCAGCCAGCGGTAATAACGGTCTGAGCCTTTATAAAACAGAGCCGCGCTCAACAACAAAAAAGGCGTAGTGGGCAAAACGGGCAAAATAATACCCACAATCGCCAGAGTCAAAAACAAAGCTCCCAGCAGGTTATAAACTACTTTCATTCTTAGTTGAAATTGGAGCACAAAAGTAGTTTTTTATGACGAGTCTTTAAAATGAAGGCAGAATACTTTATATTTGCTGTAATCTTAAATACTCAAAATCATGAAAAAACTACTGCCGGTATTTTGTTTTTTGCTGGGAATGGCAATGGCTTCCTATGCACAAGAAAGAATAGACCTGCCCTTATGGCCGGATGGAGTTCCCGAAAGTAACGGTATTACCGCCGAAGAAGTCAACGAAAACAATTATTTTTCCAATGTCAGTGTTCCTGCCATGTCGGTATTCAAAGCCCAACCCGACAAAAACACAGGAGCAGCCCTGATAATTTGCCCCGGAGGAGCTTACGCCCGCCAGGCAGCCGGACACGAAGGTTTTGAGCTGACCGGCTGGCTTAACGACAACGGTATAACCGCCATTATCCTGAAATATCGTTTACCCAACGGACACGATTTTATCCCCTCTAAAGATGCCCTGCAAGCCATCAGAATCGTTCGCAGCAAGGCCGAAGAATGGGGTATCAATCCTTCCAAAATAGGGATTTCCGGCTTTTCGGCCGGAGGCCATCTGGCTTCGACCGCCGGCACGCATTTCGATTACGGCAAGCCCGAATCCGAAGATCCGATAGCCCGTCAAAGCAGCCGCCCCGATTACATGATCCTCTTTTATCCGGTAATATCCATGAAAGAGGGTGTCACGCACGCCGGTTCCAAACATAATTTATTGGGCGAAAACCCCTCTGAACAGCAGATCCAGGAGTATTCCAACGAGCTTAAGGTAAATGCGGAAACACCCCCAACCTTGCTCTTGCTGAGCGACGACGACAAAGGAGTGATTCCACAAAACAGCCTGGATTTTTACGCAGCGCTCAAAGCCCACAAAGTTCCGGCGGCTATGTATATCTTCCCCGAGGGCGGCCACGGCTGGGGTTATAAGGAGAACTTTCGCTATCATCACGTCTGGCGCATCCTTATGATCGAATGGATGATGCAACAAAAGATACTGCCCGATATGATCCGACCACAAAACTAATAGGGCTGCCCATCTCGGGCATTGGCCTGAATTCGTAATTCCTGAATCAAGCTGTTGCCCTGTTGGTCAAAAATGCTGAGAGTGTGATTGCCGGGCCCGGGGTTAATGCTCATTTGATGAATGCCCCTGGTATTACCTATCCACTTATCGTCCAGATGCCAAAACAAAAGGGCAGCGGCTTTGCGGTGTACCACTTCGACAACCAGCTTACCGGGGCTGCCGTCGAGCTCTCTGGGAATGTACAAGCTATATGGATTGCGGGGATACACTATTTCCATCTGCTTGTATTCTTTTTCTTCGCCACATGTTTCCATGAGAGGAGGCAGGCCTCGGTAAGCCGGATGAGTTTTGCGGTAAAACCACTCCATGGCGGGAGGCAGCACAAAAACAGAATCGCTGCGGATGAGTTCAAGAGGATAACATGAGGCATTCACTCTGTATTTTCCATCTTTGGATAAATGCAACAGTCGGTGATAAGGGCAAACCGAGGTCTTTAGCCCCGAAGCAGGAATGCTTTGCAATTTTTTTTTGTTGCAATAAACAGAGGCTTTGTAGCCGCTTTCGCTACAGATTTCTTGCAGACTCATTTCGCTTTCGGGTTGTTCAAACCAAACTCCGCTCTGAGGTAATAAATCAAAAAGGTCAAACATGGCCGGTGCGGCCGCCCTCAGTCCCGTAAGGCCTGGACGACCCTCGCCGTCGGCATTGCCGGCCCATACAGCGACCACGTAATCGGGAGTCGTGCCCAAGGCCCAGGCATCGCGTAAACCAAAGCTGGTACCGGTTTTCCAGGCTAGCCTCCGGCTGCTGTCGAAATGCTTCCAGCCACTGCGTTCGCGGGGACGGTTTACTTGTCGCAAGGCTTCCATGGTACACCAAAGTGAGGCGGCCGAGAGTAATGGCAGGGATAGCTGGTTTTCGGTAGCAGCCTTGAGGCTTTTTATTGATGCCCGATTTGGTTTGTCGGTGGTCGGGCTTGGTAAAAACCGGCTGTTGTTTGCATCCTGAATGGCCTTTTTATCTCCCTTTTCTTCGGGAATTTTATTCCCGAAAAGCTCTAAAGGACGGTAATCATCCGACGAATATTCCTGAGCAGATCCAAAGCGATTGAGCACCCTGGCCAGCGAAGCATAAGCGCCGGCCAATTCCAGCAAACTGCATTCCCCTCCGCCCAAAATCAGCGACAAACCGTAGTGTTCGGCAGGATAGACAAATGTAGTAAAACCCAGCTTACGCAAAATCTCCAAAAAACGGGCTTCACCAAACTGATGTAGCATTTCTACGGCCGGAACATTCAGGGATTGGCTCAAAGCCTCAGAAGCAGGAACAGCCCCCTGGTAGCTGAGATCAAAATTCTTGGGTGTAAAGCCCGAAAAATTTACAGGAACATCCTCAATCAGGGTATTGGGAAGAATCTCTCCCTGATGCAACATCGAAGCGTACAAAAAAGGCTTAAGAATACTGCCGCTGCTACGGGCTGTCTGCGCAATATCAACAAAGATATCGAGTTGAGCTACTGCGCTGATATTGCCGGCATAAGCCAGAATGCAGTTTTGTCTTACGTCGCAAACCAAGGCTGCCAGGTTGTGGATTTCGCTTTGTTCCAGCTCTTTACCCTGCTGCTCCAGCAAACGGACACTTTTTTCCTGCAGCGAATAATCTATGCTTGTGTAAACATTTTGTCCCGGAAATTTTTTATGAGCTTCTTCGACCACATGCAGGGCCAACCCGGGCAAAAGCAGAGGAGCCCGCGGCAGAGATTCAGCCAAAGCCAGTTGATAAGCGAGGCTGTCAATGTATTTTTTTTGACAAAGCTCTCCGAGCAGAGCATCCCTTTTTCGTTTCAATTCAGCCGCATTTCTGCCTGGATGAATCAGGGCAGGAGCATTAGGCAAAACAGCCAGCGTGGCCGCTTCGGCCCAGGACAGCCTCTGTGGAGGGCGGTTAAAATAGCGCCAGGAAGCTGCCGTAAGACCCACCACATTGCCGCCGAAAGGTGCCACCTCGGCATATAAGGCCAAAATCTTCTCTTTGGAATAACACAATTCGAGCTTCACAGCCATCAAAATCTCCAGCAATTTTCCACTCAAGGTTCTAGGGGGATTTTTGCGTGACATCCTGGCCACCTGCATACTCAGAGTGCTTCCGCCGCTGACGATTTGCCCTGCCTTGATGTTCTGAACAAAAGCCCTGCCTAGCGATATCGGATTGATGCCCGGGTGGTAATAAAAATATCTGTCCTCGTACAGCATCAAAGCCTTGGCGTAATTTTCGGGGACTTCAGCCTCCGGAGCAAAGCGCCACTGGCCGTCGGCAGCTATTCTTGCCCCCAGCAGTTCCCGGTTTGCGGCATAAACCACCGTAGAGCAGGGATCCTTGAACTTGGTCAAAGGAATCAGCAAAAACAATACAACTAACAAGAGCACAAGGCCGGCAAGCACTTTTAGTCGTTTTATCCTTGCAGAGCTTTGACTTTTAGCCTTCAGGCCTTGGGACTTCAGCAGGTTTCGGGGCCTTCGCCTGCGGGACTCCGGGCTTTTTGACTTCTGGTTTATGGCAGACATTCCTTTGGGGCTTGCTTGGCTTTAGCGGCTAACTACTACCCTGCCCCCGCCTTTTCTGGCATAATAGGCCTGGTCATACATGGCTTCACACAGCACCGGAGCCAGAACAAATTCCCCGCAATAAGAGGCATTCAGTTCCAGCACAAATACTTTTGTTTTGCCGGCTCCCAGCGAAAAATAGGTATTGACCCTATCGTCACGAATATCTCTGTAATCGTAGTTGTTTTGTTCCTCAGACGAAGAAGCAGAACCATAGAGACGCTCGTTGATTATCTCCCAACCGGCAGGTATCATTTGTGTCAAAGCCAGATTATCAACAGCAAAAGCGGTCTTGTTGCTGATACCTAACTGAACAATGAAATTGCTTCCTTGTTTTAGCTTGCTGACATCCAACTTTTTGCCTTCGTGATCCATATAGCTGATTTCCAAAGCTAATCCTCTTTCCTGTACCGAGGCATCCAGCCCTGCTTTGATTCCCTGGTTGAAAAGGCTGGCAAAAACAGCACCTGAACTTTTGTTAACTACATGTATTTCAGCTACTATATCTTGGCCAAAGGGTATATCTGCCTGAGTGAAGACTCCGGAAGTTTGGGTTTGCAGAAGCTTTCCGTTTACATACAATTCTACCTTAGTTTCGGAGGCGGCTGAGCTGAGTACACAGAATTCAGACAAAACCGCAAGGGCAAAACCGGTAGTCTGGGTGCTCTGCCAGCGCTGGCTGTTGAGCTCTGTGGCAATCTTAAGAGCCAGTGGAGCAGCCTGCTCCCATTCGTCCAGCAACATAAGGCTTTGCAGCAAAAAACAGCGATCACGTATAGCCGAGCCATAAGTATAGGCATAGGAAGCAGCCGGCTCGGTGTCGCGCAAGTCTATCAGGCTGTAGGCGGCCTCTCTCATGCCGGTCAAAGCATAAGCAGAAGCCAGGAGCCATTTCCCTTGATTGTTCAGGCAATCGGCCTTCATCAGACGATTCATGGCTGCTATTTCGGGTTCTCCTGCCCTGGCTAGAACAAACAAGCTGTAGGCTTGTATCTGGGCTTTGTAGTCCGGCTGGTAATCGCGGTAACGACGCACCGCGTTGATCAGGTAATCAAGACCGACTCTTTTTAAATTGGAAGGAATTAAATAAGCGGCTTTTTCGGCTTCCAGCATAAAATAACTCAGATAGGCTGTCAGCCACAGCTCGGCCGACGACTGTCCGGGCCAAAAGGCAAAACCTCTGTCCATGCTTTGATAGCGGGGCAGACGATCGATGCAGTCTTTTATCTTCTGTTCATATTCCTGGCGTTTTTCTGAGCTCAATTCCAGCAGTTTTGGCGCATAAAGCAAGGGGAAAGCAGCCGATACCACCTGCTCGGCACATTGATGGGGGTATTGATCCAGAAAACTCAACAGATACTCCAGGTTCAGTGGCAATACCGAGGAGATTTCTATCCTGGCTGTGTTGGTACCGGGCAGGCCCAGAGCCGACAGTTGATGTTGCCAGCTCTCGTTGACAGGAAGGATTTTGAAAATTTGTTCCCTGCCGGGCGGGTTGTTTTGTCTGACTTCCAGCTCAATTTGCTGTTGTGTTTTTTCCCTGCCTGATACTGCACTAAGCTTTATTATGCCCAGGCCGGCCGTATTAGCTGCTCTAAGCTCAAAAAAGACATCCTGTTGTCCGGGAGCATCAAAATGAATCAAAGTGTCAGCAGCACCCCGCAGGCAGCCTTCTGTCTCAATGCTTATCCTGACGCTTTTTATGGATTCATCCATAGCAAAAACCGTAAGAGGTAAAGCAGCTTTTTCGCCCAAAGCTAAGGTTCTGGGTAAGCTGGCATACAACATCAGAGGTTCGCTCACCCTGATGCTTTTTTCCATACTCCCGTAACGGCCCTCGCCGGCAGCGATAAGCATGGCCCGCACAGAACCGGCATAGGGTTTAAGTCGGATTTTGTGCTCGGCTTTTTTCCCGGGCTGCAAGCGGAAAGGCCCCAGAACTTCTACGATTGGGACAAAACGATCGGCTTTTTTC
>JAQUTN010000132.1 GCA_028694375.1 Bacteroidales bacterium | reverse complement strand
TTGAATGGCTTGCGCATGAGCCCGGTACCTGCCGATGTACGTAAACTTTTTTACAAAGTCAAAAAAGCCCAGGGCACCGATATCGCTCGAACATTCTGCGGACTGAACGATCTCCGTAATCTGAAGCCATCTATAACTTATGCCAAAGAAGCCGGCATGATCTCACAATGCTCGCTAAGTATTACACATTCTCCCATTCATACTGTAGAATATTATACCAACATGGCCCTGGAGCTCATCAAAATGGGCGCAGATGAAATTTGCATCAAGGACATGGCCGGTATAGGACGTCCGGTATCGCTGGGTAAAATTGTCGGAAACATCAAAAAAGCCCATCCGGAAATTCCTGTGGTTTACCACAGTCATGCCGGCCCCGGTTTTGACGTAGCTTCCATCCTGGAAGTGTGCCGCGAAGGTTGTGATTTTGTCGATGTTGGCATGGAGCCTCTTTCCTGGGGCACCGGACATCCTGATATTATCACCGTTCAGGAAATGCTCAAAGATGCAGGTTACGATGTTCCCGAAATCAATATGGACGAATATATGAAAGTCCGCAGTATGATACAGGAATTCATGGATGATTTTCTGGGCTTGTTTATTCCGGACAAAAACCGTTTGATGAACTCTTTGCTAATTAAACCCGGTCTTCCCGGAGGCATGATGGGCAGCCTGATGAATGATCTCAGTAGCAATCTTGATAGTATCAACAAATACAAGGCTAAAAATAGTTTACCCGAAATGACTCAGGACGAGCTGCTCATAAAGCTTTTTGACGAAGTAGCTTATGTTTGGCCCAGAGTGGGTTATCCTCCATTGGTAACTCCTTTCAGCCAATACGTAAAAAACCTTGCTCTGATGAACGTAATGCAACTCGAAAAAGGCAAGGAACGCTGGGCCTTCATAGCCGACGACATTTGGGATATGATTTTGGGTAAAGCCGGTCAACTTCCCGGCAAATTGGCTCCCGAAATCATAGAAAAAGCCAAACTGGAAGGCAGAGAATTTTTCGAGGGCAATCCGCAGGACAATTATCCCAATGTATTGGATGATTATCGTAAATTGATGAAAGAAAAAAATTGGGAATTGGGACAGGACGATGAAGAATTGTTTGAATACGCCATGCATCCGGCTCAATATGAAGCATACAAAAGCGGTAAGGCCAAAGAAGATTTTCTGGCCGAGATCCAAAGAATGCGCCAGGCCGGCAATTGCCAGGAATTACCCAAAGAGCCCAAAACGATTACGGTAGAATTCGAAGGGCAACAATATCTGGTCACCGTCAACTTTGACGACAAAGCTCAGGCAGCAGGTCCCGAAACCAAAGAACAGCAGGTTTCGGGCGAAGGCAAAGACTTGCTGTCGCCGCTGGAAGGCAATTTCTATCTGACCAAAAACGCTCAGGATACTCCTCTCAAAATTGGAGATTACGTCAAAAAGGGGGACATCGTATGTTACATTGAAGCTATGAAAACTTACAACGCCATATCTTCTGAATTCGACGGTAAAATAACAGAAATTCTGCACAAGCCCGGAGACACTGTTACCGAAGACGATGTATTAATGAAAATCAAGTAATGCCCTATGAACGACATTTTCGATAAACTATATAATATGACTGCGTTCAGCAATATCATTGCTGAACCGCAGTTCCTGATTATGTATGCCATTGCTTTTATACTGCTCTACCTGGGCATCAAAAAGCAATACGAACCTCTGTTGCTGGTGCCCATTGCCTTTGGCGTATTGCTCGCCAACTTTCCCGGTGGGGGGATGGGTATAATTCAGGCAGATGAGCAGGGTATGGTTGAAGTTCAGGGAGTGATGAAAAACATTTGGGAAATGCCCTTGCACGACATTGCACACGAACTGGGCCTGATGAACTTTATTTATTATATGCTCATCAAAACCGGCTTCCTGCCGCCCATTATTTTTATGGGGGTTGGAGCTATGACCGATTTCGGGCCTATGTTGCGCAATTTAAGACTGTCCATTTTCGGAGCAGCAGCACAATTGGGCATTTTCACCGTTCTTTTAGTATCTATCGCTCTTGGATTCACGCCCAAAGAAGCCGGATCTCTTGGAATCATTGGGGGTGCAGACGGTCCTACGGCTATTTTTACTACAATCAAACTAGCCCCGCATTTGTTGGGTCCCATTGCCATCGCGGCCTATTCATATATGGCTCTGGTTCCGGTGATTATTCCCCTGGTAGTGAAACTTACTTGTACCAAAAAAGAGCTCTGCATCAACATGAAAGAGCAGGAAAAGAAATACCCCTCCAAAACCGAGATCAAAAATCTCAGAGTGGTAAAAATTATTTTCCCCATTGCCGTTACCACAGTAGTTGCCTTGTTTGTGCCCGGCGCAGTACCTCTGGTAGGAATGCTGATGTTTGGTAACCTGGTCAAAGAAATCGGGGCCAATACCTTCCGGCTTTTTGACGCTGCTTCCAACAGCATTATGAACGCGGCCACCATTTTCCTGGGATTAGCCGTCGGAGCCACCATGACCAGCGAGGCATTTTTGAACTGGACTACCATGGGGATTGTTATCGGCGGTTTCTTGGCCTTTGCCTTATCCATTGCCGGCGGAGTCTTTTTTGTCAAACTGGTAAATCTGTTTAGCAAAAAGAAAATCAATCCGCTTATTGGTGCGACCGGTTTGAGTGCCGTTCCCATGGCTTCGCGTGTTGCCAATGAAATTGCACTGAAATACGATTCCAAAAATCACGTCCTGCAATACTGTATGGCCAGCAACATTTCGGGAGTAATCGGCTCTGCCGTTGCTGCCGGAGTGCTGATTTCTTTTTTGGGTTAATAAATACTACTATACATTCCGGAGAGGCTGTACTCACAAGTATGGCCTCTCTGTTTTCTCTAATTATCTTTTCGGTAGCTTATTCATATTTTTGCATATTAATACTTAACTTTGCGGCATGGTTTCAGTAGAAAATCTTAAGGTTGAATTTGGTGGTTTTACCCTCCTGAACTCCATCTCTTTTGTTATAAACAAAAAGGATCGCATCGCCCTGATCGGAAAAAACGGAGCGGGGAAATCAACCCTGCTTAAAATTTTAGCGGGCCTGCAGACTCCCGGCGAAGGCAGATTGGGCATAAGCAAAGAAACACTGATAGCCTACCTGCCTCAGGTAATGACCTGCCCCGACAACTGCAGCGTAATCCAGGAAGCCGAAAAAGCCTTTGCACATATAATAAAACTGCAAAAAGACATAGAACGAATCCAACAGCAGCTTATTGAAAGGGAAGATTACGAATCGGAAGAATACCATCGGCTGATCGAAAAGCTGGATCAGAAAAGCCAGATCCTGAGCATGACCGATGCCGGCAATTACAAGGCAGAAATAGAGAAAACCCTCTTGGGTCTGGGGTTTGAGCGCAGTGATTTCGATCGTCCTACCGGAGAATTCAGCGGAGGTTGGCGTATGCGCATCGAGTTGGCCAAATTATTGCTGCAAAAACCCGACCTGCTTTTGCTGGATGAACCCACCAACCACCTGGATATTGAATCTATTCAATGGCTCGAAAACTTTCTGGCCCAAAACAGCAAAGCCGTCATCGTGGTATCGCACGACAGGGCTTTTCTGGACGCAGTATGCACCAGAACCATTGAATTGTCGCTGGGTAAAATCTACGACTTTAAATTGCCCTACTCCCGTTTTGTTGAATTTCGCAAAGAAATGCGGGAACAACAAATGCGCAGCTACGAAAACCAGCAAAAACTGATACAGGACACCGAAGCCTTTATTGAACGCTTTCGCTACAAAGCCACCAAAGCCGTCCAGGTACAGTCGCGTATTAAGCAGCTCGAAAAAATTGAAAGAATCGAAGTAGACGAGCAGGACAATGCCCATTTGCATTTGCGCTTTCCTCCGGCACCACACAGTGGCAGCTTTCCTGTGATCATCGAACAATTGAGTAAATCCTACGGAGAACATCTGGTTATAGGGGATGTACAGCTTAGCCTGCGCCGGGGCGAGAAAGTAGCTTTCGTAGGCCGCAACGGCGAAGGTAAATCCACCCTGGTCAAATGTATCCTTGACGAAATCCCGTACGAAGGCAGCATCAAACTGGGACACAAAGTAAAGATTGCTTATTTTGCTCAAAATCAGCCTCAACTCCTGGACGAAAACCTCAGTGTTTTTGAAACCGTTGATCGCGTAGCAACAGGCGATGTCAGGACAAAAATCCGTGACATTCTGGGGGCTTTTATGTTTGGAGGCGAAGCTTCCGACAAAAAAGTCAGAGTACTTTCGGGTGGAGAACGCAGCCGCCTGGCCATGATCCGCCTCCTGCTGGAACCGGCCAACCTGCTTATTCTGGACGAACCCACCAATCACCTGGACATGCCCTCCAAGGATATACTCAAAGCGGCCATCAAGACCTTTGACGGAACAGTAATTCTGGTGTCACATGACCGGGAGTTTCTGGACGGTCTGGTCGAAAAAGTCTATGAATTCGGCCATCAAAAGGTCCGCGAACACCTGGGCGATATCCGTCAGTTTCTCGAGAAAAAGAAATTGGAAAGCTTGAGGCAGCTGGAGCAAAATCCTTTGAATTCAGTTACTGACAAGGACAAAACAAGTACCGAAGCAATAGCTTTGGATGCTCTTTCAGCCACAAACAACAAGGAAAAACAAGCGCGCTCCAAAACTTCCGATACAGCTGTTGCAAGCAACAACTACGCTGAACGCAAAGCTCTTAACCGCAAAATAAAAAAGCTGGAAAAAATGGTTCAGGAACGCGAAGACGAAGTGAGTAAACTCGAAAAACAACTCGAATTGACTCAAAACGAATTAAACACTCCCGAAGGAGCCGGCCGTCCGGAACTGCACGAACAATACATCCGGGACAAGAAAGCCCTGGACAACGCCCTTAGTTATTGGGAAATGGCTGCCACCGAAATGGAATCATTCAAAAACAATTAAATATATGAGCAATGAAAAAAATAGTATTCACCCTAATTATTACAGGACTTTGCATGAGTAGCTGTATAGACAAAAAAACGACCGGCGTTCCGGGTATCGATTTAACTGACCTGGACACCACCATGTCACCGGCTCAGGATTTTTACCAATATGCCTGCGGAGGCTGGGTTGAAAAAAATCCACTTCCGGCTGAATATGCCCGTTACGGTAGTTTTGACCAATTGGCCGAAAATACCCAAAAACAATTGAGAGAACTCGTTCTTGAACTCGAAGGCAGTACACATCCCGAAGGCAGTGTAGCCCAAAAAATGGCC
>JAQUTN010000131.1 GCA_028694375.1 Bacteroidales bacterium | reverse complement strand
TACTTAAACTGCCCGTTGTGCTTTGCCTGGATCGGGCCGGCCTGGTGGGAGAAGACGGTTCCACTCATCAGGGGGCTTACGACCTGGCCGCTTTACGTTGTATTCCAAATTTAACCATTGCTTCTCCAATGGATGAACACGAGTTTCGCAATATGATGTATACAGCTCAGTTGCTGGGCGACAGGCCGTTTATAATTCGTTATCCCAGGGGGAAAGGTTATCTTACCGACTGGAAAAACAAAATGGAAGAGATACCGGCAGGTAAAGGCCGTTGCCTGATTAAAGGTGATAAACTGGCCGTACTGAGCATAGGCCCCATAGGACTGACCGCAAAAAAAGTCATAGAACAGCTCAATGCCGAAGGCTATTCGCTTGCCCTCTACGACTTTCGTTTCGTTAAACCCATAGATCAGGAACTGATACATGAAATAGGTTCCGGCTTTAAGAAGGTGATTACTATCGAAAACAGCGTTATCAAAGGAGGTTTCGGCAGCGCTGTTATGGAAGCATTCTCGGAAAATAATTACGAGATAAAAGTTATTCGTAAAGGTTTACCTGACCACTTTATACCCCATGGCACAGTCGAAGAACAACATCAACTCTGTGCCCTGGACGAAGAAAGCATCAGGCTGGCCATTGTCAGCCACTACCATCAGAATTAAATATCCTCTGTTATGAACATTATTGTAGCAGGAGCAGGCGAAGTCGGAGTACATCTGGCCAAAATGTTGTCCAAAGAAAACCACAACATTGTTGTAGTTGACCAAAAAGAAGAGGTTTTGGAAAATCTGAATTCCAATTACGACCTGATGACTGTAATAGGATCTCCCACTTCCGTTTCTACCCTCAAAGATGCAGGTTGCAGTTCGTCAACCGACCTGTTTATTGCTGTTACTCCCGAAGAAAGTCGCAACCTGACAGCCTGTATCCTGGCTGCCAAACTGGGAGTAAAAAAAACAGTAGCCAGGGTTGAAAATCCGGAATACCTGCATTCAGACCAAAAGGCCTTTTTTCAACAATTAGGTATCGACTCCCTTATATGCCCCGAAATTTTGGCGGCCAAAGAAATTGCCGACAGCCTTGTCCGCCCCTGGGTACGTCAATGGCATGAATTTAACAATGGCACACTGATCCTGATCGGTGTCAAGATAAGAGAAGGTGCCAATATCGTTGGGAAAGAACTGATGAGTCTTTTCACTCACAACGAATCCTGCCGTATTGCCGCCATAAAAAGAGGCAAAGACACCATTATACCGGGAGGACGCGACATAATTCAAACCGAAGACATGGTTTATTTTGTCACCACCAAAGACTATATTGATACGGTACGAAAAATGGCGGGCAAACCTTATACCGAAGTACATAAGGTTATGATAATGGGCGGGAGCCGAATAGCCATGCTTACTGCCGAAAAGATTGCCGAAAAATTCGACGTAAAAATACTGGAAGTAAGCAAGGAGCGTTCCGAAATGGTCAAAGAAAGACTCAGATCCAAGGCCATGGTAATTCTGGGCGACGGACGCGATATTGACTTACTCCACGACGAAGGTATTGAACAAGTGGAAGCTTACATTGCCCTGACCGGCAACTCCGAAACAAATATTCTTTCCTGCCTGGCGGCCAAGCGTTTTCAGGTACAACGTACGGTGGCAGAAGTCGAAAACAACGACTACATTCCGCTGGCAGAAGGCCTCGACATCGGTATAGTGATCAATAAAAAACTGATTGCCGCCGGGCATATATATCAAATGATGCTGGATGCGGATGTTTCGAATATGAAATGCCTCACTTTTGCCGACGCAGAAGTGGCAGAATTTGTAGTCAGGGAAGGTGCCAAAATAACTAAATCCAAAGTGATGGATCTCCGTTTACCCGAAAATGTCAGTATTGGAGGTCTCACCCGAGGCAACAAAGGCATAATCGTTTACGGTAACACTCAAATACTGCCCGGTGACAGAGTCGTTTTGTTTTGCCCTAGTGAATACCTGAATAAGGTGGAAAAATTTTTTAAATAAATTGACCCGATGTCAAAATCGTTGTTCAATATTCGTGTTATTTTTAAGTTTCTGGGTTATCTGCTTATACTGGAAGCAGTGCTGATGGTGGCATGCAGCGGGATAGACTATTTCTTTAAGGATCATACCCAGCTTGTATTTTTAAAAGCAGCTGCCATTACATTCGGTGCCGGATTGATTCTGGCACTGATTGGACTGCATGCAAAACGGGATATCGGTAAACACGAAAGTTTTGTAATGGTAACCATGGTTTGGGTTTTGTTTTCTATGTTTGGAGCCTTACCTTTCTACCTGAGCGGCTATTTCAACAGCTTTACAGATGCCTTTTTCGAAAGCATGTCCGGTTTTACTACTACAGGCTCCAGCGTCCTGGTCGATGTAGAAGTCTTGTCCAGGGGCATTCTTTTTTGGCGCAGTCTGATACAATGGCTGGGCGGCATGGGAATTATTCTGCTTTCGCTGGCTGTAATGCCTTTGCTTAAAATGGGTAATTTTCAATTGCTTACAGCCGAAGTCCCCGGTCCGGTTTACGATAAAATTCATCCCAGAGTCACGGTGGCTGCCCGTCGCTTATGGTATCTTTACGTCGGGCTCACTATCACTCTGGCTTTACTACTTCGATTCGGCGGTATGTCTTTTTTCGATTCAGTCTGTCACTCCTTAACCACCATGGCCACAGGAGGCTTTTCAACCAAAAACGCCAGCATTGCCCACTGGGACTCTGCCTACATAGAAAGTGTAACTATCGTATTTATGTTCCTGGCCGGCACCAGCTTTGTCTTTTTATTTAGAGTTCTTAGCGGTAAATTCAATAAAATCAGGCATAATGAAGAATTCAAGGCCTATTTTTATATTGTCGTGGTTTCAGCACTTGTATTGAGTACTGCTTTATTTTTCTTTGCCGACCTGCCCCTGGCTAAAGCCATAAGAACAGGATTGTTTCAGGTGGTCGCTATTATTACAACGACTGGCTATACCACAGCTGACTTTAGTGTTTGGATACCTGGCATTCGCTACTTACTCATAATCACAATGCTATTTGGAGCCATGTCGGGCTCTACTTCGGGGAATATCAAAATTGGTCGCATTATTCTCTACGCCAAAATATCTTATAATGAGCTTAAACGCGATGTTCATCCCAACGCGGTACTGCCCGTCCTCTTCAATGGGAAAACCATGCCGGCCACATTGATTTACGGTTTGTTCGGCTTTTTGTTCTTTTATATCCTGTTAATGATACTTAGTGTAGGTATCTTTTTTGCTATGGGCCTCAACATGGAAGATTCACTGGGTGTGTTCCTGACCAGTTTTGGAAACATCGGCCCGGGACTAGGTAATCACTTCAGTAACTTTTTTGACTTACCCGATATTGCCAAGTGGTATTCCGGTTTTTTGATGCTGGTTGGCCGTCTTGAAATTTACACGGTTTTCCTCTTATTCTCGCGTTCTTTTTGGCGCAATTAATGACGACCCGGTTTGTTCTGAAGAACTAATAAAATCTTATTGCTATGAAACACCAAATTATTAATTTACTGATTTTCATTTGCTTTTCTGCCTTGCTTGCGTGCAAGCGAAATACTACAGAAATGGACCTGGCTTTCCGACAGGCTGCCCAAATCGAAAGAAGCATTAAGCAAACCTCTTTCCCCGATCGAATTTTTTCTATCCTGGATTACGGCGCCCTGGCCGGAGACAGCTGCTTTTTGAACCACGAAGCCATCAACAAGGCCATTTTAGAATGTAGCCTTGACGGAGGAGGGACTGTTATAATTCCCGCCGGAGAATTTTACACCGGCCCTATTCGGCTCAAAAGCAATGTCAACCTGCATTTGGAAAAAGAGGCTGTCCTCAAATTTTCGACCGACACCAGTTTGTATCTTCCTCAGGTTCTTACCCGCTGGGAAGGTGTGGATTGTTACAATTATCATCCCCTGGTCTACGCCTACGGCGAAACCAATATTGCCCTGACAGGCCATGGTGTACTCGATGCACAAGGGCAAAAAGGCTGGTGGAGCATGTGCGGTGCCCGGCATTTTGGCTGGACCGAAGGCCTGCCCGGACAAAACCAGGGCGGGCGCAATCGTTTGCTGCGTTCTGCCGAAGAAAAACTAGACATCAGCCAACGCATCATGACGCCGCAGGATGCCCTGCGTCCACAAATGGTCAATTTTTATCGTTGTAAACAAATACTCATCGAAGGCATCACTTTGCTGAATTCTCCTTTTTTGGTTTTGCATCCCCTGCTTTGCGAAGATCTAACCGTACGTGGTGTACACATATATAACCGCGGACCCAATGGCGACGGCTGCGACCCGGAATCCTGCAAAAATGTTCTTATCGAAGATTGCCTTTTTGATACGGGCGACGACTGCATAGCCATCAAATCGGGCAGAAACAACGACGGACGTAAATGGGCAACACCATCAGAAAACATAATTGTCCGCAACTGCAACATGAAAAATGGCCACGGAGGCGTAGTAATAGGTAGCGAAATCTCCGGGGGTTACCGCAACCTCTTTGTGGAAAACTGCGATATGGACAGCCCCGACCTGGACCGTGTCATACGAATCAAAACCAATACCTGCCGGGGAGGCCTGATCGAAAATATTTTCGTGCGCAATGTAAAAGTAGGCCAATGTCGCGAAGCCGTGTTAAAGATCAATCTGCTCTACGAATCGCGCGAGAACTGCCAACGCGATTTTCCACCAACAGTGCGCAATGTCTTACTCGAAAACATCACTTGCGAAAAAAGCCGCTACGGAGTATTGATAGCTGGCTTACCAGGAGATGAGAATGTTTACCACATCGGCCTGAAAAATTGTCAATTCAATGGGGTGGAACGCGGTAACAGCATCAATGGGGCCAGGGATGTTGATTTCGACAACCTGGTGATTAACGGTGAACTGGTGGAAGAATAATTTCTTTGTTTTTATCCGGAAGGATAGCCTTACCTCCCGATTTTAAGCCTGCTTTTAATTCGGCGAGATGAATAAGAAGTGTTGGTTGCTGTTGTTTTTTCTATAAAAAAAGAGCGTTTCATAAACTGAAACGCTCTTTTTTTACTAATTTGTCTGAGCAAGCCGAAATTACATCATACCGCCCATGCCGCCCATACCCGGATTCATGGAAGGAGCAGGATTCTCTTCTTTTTTCTCAACTACCACACATTCTGTAGTCAGGAACATACCGGCAATAGAGGCTGCATTTTCCAGGGCAACACGAGTAACCTTGGCAGGATCTACCACTCCGGTGGAGAAAAGATTTTCGTAGACATCGCTGCGGGCGT
>JAQUTN010000130.1 GCA_028694375.1 Bacteroidales bacterium | reverse complement strand
TCCTGAGCAACAAAGAACTGGTGCTGATCAAGGACCGTACCGGCACGGGTATGATCTGGAGGCAAAACATATTCTTGTATGGAAACTCCAACGAAAGCATCCTGGAATTCCAGTACGGAAATTCCAACCAGGGCATAGTGAACAACGCCCTGTTCAGCTACTTCGGCTCCTCCTCGCGCAATCCTCATTTTAATATACCTCTCGATATCACCTCCTGGGATCTGAACAGCATTTTCGGGAAAAAAGATTTCAGAGCCAAGGTTTCATATACCAAAGCAGCGGGAGCAGCCAGCGGAGAAAGCACTAAATTTCAGGATTCCGAATCGTCCGGAGCCAACATGATAATTTACAGACTGCCCGAAATCTATCTTATGAAAGCCGAAGCCCTGGTGCAACTGGATTTCGAACTCAACAAGAATCAGGCACTCAATCTGATCAATACCGTGTATATGCGTGCCCAGGCCACTCCCACGGTAGACGATTCCCTGTTGATTGCCACCTACAACGAAAAGATGCTGATGGACGACCTGATTCTGACCGAACGCCAAAGGGAACTGATGTTCGAAGGCAAGCGCTGGTTCGACATCATGAGAGCAGCCCGCCGCGAAAACACTATGCGGGTATTCAGTAAATACATCCTGCCCAACGTGGAGGGATCGTATTACGAACTGGCTACGGCAAAACTGACCAAGGAATGGGCCCGCTATTTCCCTGTTCCTCTGGCCGAAATAGAATCCAATCCTTTGCTGAAACAGAATCCTTTTTACGAAACCTTGTTAGACAAATAATATGAGAACGAAAAAGCCATCCATATTTATCCTGTTGTTGTGTTTCCCCCTGATGCTGGCCCTGGAATCCTGCTTCTTCGACCCGGGAGAAAACATTTACACCAAAAAGCTGGAAACCATAGGAGAGTTTTTCGAAAACGACACTATATTCGAGGAATTCACCAAAGTCCTGAACAAAACCGGGGTTATGGGTATGCTCAAATCCTATGGGGAATACACCTGTTTCGCCCCTACCAACCAGGCTGTCAAGAATTTTTTTGCCGATTCCAGGTTTGGCAGCCTCGATGATTTTCCCCTCGACTCCCTCACCAATATTGTGTTGTATCAGCTCATCGAAAACGATGCCATTCAAACGGTCGATTTTACCTCTTCGCGCCTGCGTTCCAACAATATGGTCAACGACCAGTTGCAGGTACGCTACGATTCGCTGGGCGATATCGTCATCAATGGAATGGCCCGCCTGCTGATGTGGGATATGGAGCTGCGCAACGGAGTGGTTCACCTGACCGATGCTTTTATGTTGCCCGACACAGCCACCATAGATCAGAAATTTGAAGCAGAGGGGCTCAAAGGGCGCTTCAGTATTTTCAACCGGGCGCTCAAGGAAACCAGTATAGCCCAATTGATGCACAAAACCGAAGACCTGACCGAATACTCCTATTACAGCGTAAAAACAGGGGCTAAGATTATTATTCCCCGCTATTACAAGTTTACCATCTTTGCCGAAAGCGACAGCACTTACGCCAATCTGGCCAACATTCACAGCCTGGACGACCTGAAACAGTGGTGTGACGACAAAGGCTACGGCGATCCCTCTCTGCCGATAAACGATCCTCAAAGCAGCCTGTATCGCTACATCGCTTACCATTGCCTGGACAGGGTTTATTATAAAAAGGATTTCGAAAACTACGCCAGACGCGACGGCTTTGGCGACGGCTACGAAATTATCGAAACCATGTACCCCAACACTTTGTTGGAATATCGCAAATCCAAAGGCAGAATTGTCTTTAATCCCGAAACCAGAGGCGATACCATTATCGAAAACACCGGCACCTTCCTCAGCGCCGAAACAGCTTTTCAGGATGTCAAGGCCGGCAACGGGGTAATTCACGAACTGGAAGGAATGCTGGAAATACCTAATCAGACCAATTTTTTTCACAAAAAAATGCGTTTCAATATTGCCAGCTTCTTACCGGAATTGATGAATTACGGAGCCCGGGGCCAAAAAGTACTGGAATTGCCCGATGCCCGCCTGGGAGGCCCTCAGTATTTCGAAAACATGATCATCTACGGAGATGCCGGCTACGTACTGCCCCGCTACGATTACACCGGTTCCTGGATACGGCATCACTGGGACGAAATACTGATAGGTATGGGTTATCAGGCCGAAAACTGGGAACAATGCAACAGCGCCACCGAATATGCTAACACCCGCTACGATGTACATTTGCGTATTCCTCCCGTACCTCCGGGTGTCTGGGAAATCCGCTTTGGTTTCACCACCAATCAGTACCGGGGCATGGCTCAGTTGTATTTTGACGGCATTCCGGCAGGAGTACCTCTGAGCTTCCTGCCCACCGAAAACTACGGTATCAGCGGCATGGACGAACAAACTGCCCGCAAGGTGCTCTACAACAACGGTTTTATGTCGTTTCCCACTCACATCACCGATGCCAACGGCAACAACACGGCCTATACCCGTACCGACCGCATGCGACGTATTTTGGGAGTGTTTTCATTTTCCGAAATGGAACCTCATATCATACGTCTCAAAACCGTGGAACCGGGTCAATTATCCCTGAATTTTGTTGAATACATTCCAATCGAAATGGTTGCCGAAGAAGGATACGATTAATCATTGCACTATGAAAAAAACAGTAAAACATATCGCCTGGTCATTACCCCTGCTCCTACTGACAGCTATAGCCTGCCAGGACAGCTGGAACCAGCATTACACTTACAACAAAAGCCTGGGGGGCGAAGACCTGCTGACCACGCTCAAGGCCGAAGCCTCTTACAGCCGTTTTGTAAAACTCATCGAGATAGCCGGCTTGCAGCACAAGTTGGCGGGTTCGGGCTCTTTTACCGTGTGGGCTCCCCACAACGACTTTATTCCCGATTCTATTTATACTTCGACCGACACGGCCTTTATCAAAGATGTAGTTCACAACCACATCGCCTATTTTCTCCACTCCACCTCCGAAGCTTATGCGGGCAGCAATGTGATGATGCTCAACGGAAAATACATAAACTTCGCCAAACTGGCTGAGAACGATTTTTTCTTTGGCGGTTTTGAGCTGGATCCGGCAGACCGTGTATGTTCCAACGGCGTTTTGCACGGGCTCAGCGGCTTTGTGCCTTTTGAATACAACCTCTGGGAATACCTGGAAAAACTACCCGAACTGAGCCTCTTGCTGCAAGCCTATAATTTCTACGACTCCACCTATATGGACAGGGAACGCAGTAATCGCACCGGTGTTGATTCCCTGGGCAATCATGTTTACGATACGGTGTTGATTCAGGAAAACACCTTGTTGCGCAGAATCGGTAAAATCTATACCGAAGAGCAAAAATACACTATGATTGCTCCCAGCAACCAGGCTTTCGAACAAGCCTTCGATTACTACAAAGCCTTTTTTAAATCCAACGGAGGGCCTACTGTCATCATGGATAAAGATTCCATACAGCGGACGCGAACCAATCTGGCCCTGATCAAAAACCTGATCTTCAAGGGCAGCTACGAAACACTCACCGACACTGTGCTTGTTTCTACTTACGGCTACCGTTTCAGCAATCCCGAAGAATTGTTTGCAGGCCGTCGCATACACACCAGCAACGGAGATCTCTTTGTGGTCGATTCCCTGCGTTTCGATCCCTACGAACTGATCTACCGCGAAATGGTGTACGAAGTGGAAAAAGTATGTACCCCCGAAGACGTGACTACGGCCAATTACACCTTGTTGTATCCTGGTGAGAAAACCAAGATTCAGAACATCTCGGGCGGCTATTTCTACATCACCGAAAACTCCGCCAGCCGCGACCCCAAACTGACCGTCCGTTTGGGAGACAGCATACTTTCGGCCAAATACGATATTTATTGCACCATAGTACCCGGCAATGCCGAAGACAGTACCAACCTAAACGAAAAAACCCTGCTGGATTTCGCTATGAGTTACAAGAATGGCCATTTTGCCAGAAACGTCAACCTGAACAAAGCACAGGAAACCGATTCCATAGAGTTGCACCTGGTTCAGGCCGGCAGCGAAGTCAACATTCCGACTTTCGACAGCGAAGTCTCCCTGAGCATTACCATCAAAGTACCCACCGCACAACGCGATAAATACAAACGCAATGTACGCATCGACAACATCCGTCTGGTGCCGGCAGGCAAAAACCCTAATTTTTAATCTTTGTCATCAGCGATTATGTCAGCAAGAAACAAAATAAAGTCATTTTGGAGCATTTTTTCGGTCTGTGTACTTTTTAGTGCCAGCGGCCTGGCTGCTCCCACATTGACAGTAGAGGGTAGAGTGCTGGATGCTACAGGCAAAACACCTGTATACGCAGCTCAAATCAGTGTAGAAAATTTCTCTTCGGCCATCAGCGCAGAGGACGGCAGTTTCAGCATCAAGGTTCCTGACCAAAATGCCGTACTTAAAATTACTGCCTGGGGCTATCAGCTCAAAACCCTGGCTCTGAAAGGACGCAACAATGTCACTGTTAGGCTCGTATCGGAGCAATTCAAAGAACTGAATCCTTTGGTAGAGTTTCCCTTTGGCGAACAAGCTCTGCAGTCCAGCCCTTATGCCATCAGCGGTATAAAGCTCGAATCGCCCGCTCAAAGCCTGAGCCTGGTCGAAAATATTCAACAGGAACTCGGAGTGCTGCGCAGCATCAACCGTTCGGCGGCTCCCGCCAGTGGTAGAAACACGTATTTGAGAGGGCTCAATAGTTTCTACGGCAGTTCACAGCCGCTCTATATCATCGACGGCATTCCCTACGAAACACTTACAGGTAAACACAGCATCATCGAAGGTAATTACAGCGATCCGCTCAGCAGCATCAATCCCGAAGACATCGAAAGCATCACCCTGATCCGCGATGCTTATGCCCTCTACGGCATCAAGGCCGCCAACGGAGCTATTCTGATAAGAACCAAAAGAGCCAGGGAACAAACCTCGCGCATTTCGGTCAGCACTTCCTGGGGAGTGATTTCGGCTCCTCAACAAATTCCTGTCCTGCAAAACAGCGATTACAGAGCCTATGCCGTGGAACAAATCGGCGGAGCGGGCTATACCGAACAGGAAATTCAGGATCAGCTCTACCTGAGTGACGATCCTTCTAAACCATATTACAACACTTACCACAACAACACCAACTGGCAGGACGAAATCTTTCAAAACGCCCTGGTTCAAAGCCATTACGGTCAGGTGACCGGTGGCGACGACATTGCCGGCTACGCCATTTCCATAGGCTACGACGATGTGGAAAGCACCATGAAAACAGGCGGGATGAACCGTTTCAGTTCCCGCTTCAACAGCGACATCAAATTTACCGACCAATTGACATTTTCGCTGGGACTGTCGTTTAGCCAGCTAAACAAAAAATTGCGCG